>NZ_CP022548.1:3625000-3864176 GCF_002776575.1 Sphingorhabdus sp. YGSMI21
TGGCATGATGCGAAAGCCGGGGAATATATGTGACTTTTGATCTGAAGAATCTCGACCTGTTCGTGCGCGTGGCAGCGCTCGGGGCGATCGGCAAAGCCGGCGCCGAATTCAATCTTTCGCCGACCAACGCGACCCAGAGAATCCAGGCGCTCGAGAGTGATCTCGGCGTCAAGCTGCTCAACCGGACGACCCGCTCGATATCACTGACGCCCGATGGCGAGGTTTTCGTCGACCATGCCAAACGCATCCTCGACGCCGCCGAAGAGGCACGGCAAGTGCTGTCCCAATCGACAAATTCGGCATCCGGCCTGCTCAGGGTCACCGCCTCGGCAACATTCGGGCGAGCGCATATCGTGCCCTTTCTCTCGGAATTTCTCGAACGGCATCCCGATGTCACGCTCGACCTCAATCTGACCGATGCAGTAGTTGATATTGTCGAACAGGGCTATGAACTGGCGTTCCGGATCGGCGAACTCGCCCCTTCTTCCCTGCTGGCCCAGAAAATCGATGCCAATCCGGAATGGCTGGTTGCCTCGCCAGCCTATCTGGAGCGCGCCGGACGACCGCAAAAACCGTCCGACCTTGCCGATCACGCCTGCCTACCACTCGGCAATATGCGCCACTGGCAGCTGACCGGACCGGACGGCAAAATTCACGACATAGCGGCCACTGGCCCGGTCACGGTCAACCACGGCGAAGCGATGAGCGTGCTGGTCCGCGCCGGAGTCGGCATCGGCATGGCGGCGCTCTGGCATGTCGGCCCCGACATCCGGTCGGGTCGCCTGGTCCACGTTCTGCCCGACTATAAGGTCACCCGCGAAACCAACATCTGGGCCGTGCGACCACCCGGCCGGGTGATGCCGGCCCGGGTAAAGGCCTTTCTCGATTTCATGCAGCGGCGGATCATCGAGACAAATGGCCAGCGCTATGGCGGGCTGGCCTGAGCTTTTATTTTGAAATTCAAAATAATCTATTTCAAAATCAGGAGATAGAACCGATAATCGGAACTGTTATGTTGTGCCCAACAGCAACGGAGCAAATATCATGACCCAATTATCAGATAGCCAGATTTCATTGACGGACACCGCCGATCATATGTCAGAAGAGCAGCACATCATTCCCGCCGATGGGGACCGCAACCCGTCCGGACTGAACGCCGATCACGATATCACCTATTTTGCCAAGCACCGGCACACGGTGAAGGCCTTTGATCCGAAGCGCAAAATCGCCCCGGAATATGTCGAGAAGATCCGCGATCTTTTGCGCTTCAGCCCCTCGAGCACCAACGCCCAGCCGTGGAAATTCATTCTGGCATCGACCGATGAAGGCAAGGACCGGATCGCCAAGGCCACCGACACGCTCTATCCGTTCAACAGCCCCGGCATCCGCAACGCGTCGCATGTCGTTGTTTTCGCCAGCCGCCTCGCGATCGAGGAAGATTTTCTGCTGAAAGTCCTCGACCAGGAAGAAAAAGACGGCCGGTTCGAAGCCGACCCCGAAACCTTCCGCGCCCAGATGCACGGTGGCCGCAGCCTGTTCGTCAATCTCCACAAGCAGGATATGAAGGACGTGCAGCACTGGATGGACAAGCAGGTCTATCTGAACATCGGCCAGTTTCTGCTCGGCGTTGCGACGCTCGGTATCGACGCCACCCCGATGGAAGGAATCGACACCAAGACACTGGACGAGGAATTCGGCCTGCGCGAGCAAGGCTATAACAGCCTCGTCGTAGTCGCTCTCGGCTACAGCGACGACGAAGCGGACTATAATGCCAAATTGCCGAAATCGCGCCTGCCCCTCTCGGACATATTGACCGAAGTCTGAGCGCTGCCGCATTTTTGGATAACAGAAGGATATCCCATGACGAAAACGATACTGATAACCGGCTCAACCGACGGAATCGGTCTCGAAACCGCCAAGGCGTTGAGCCAGTCAGGGCACAATATCCTGCTGCACGGGCGCAATGCGGCCAAGCTGGCTGACGCCAAGGCCACACTCGAAGCCATTGCGGGCCACGGTTCCGTAGAGACCTATGTCGCCGATCTGTCCGACATGGCCGATGTCGAAGCTTTGGCCGCGGCGGTCATGGCGCGGCACGACCGGATCGATGTGCTGATCAACAATGCCGGTGTTTTCGCGGTTCCCGATCCGCGGACAGCGGCGGGCCTCGATATCCGCTTTGCCGTCAACACCATCGCCCCCTATCTGCTGACCCGCCGCCTTCTGCCCATATTGGACAAGTCCGCGCGTGTGGTGAACCTGTCGTCGGCGGCCCAGTCACCGGTGGACCTGGATGCGCTCGCCGGGAATGCGAGCCTGTCCGACAGCGCCGCATACGGGCAGAGCAAGCTCGCTCTGACCATGTGGTCGCGTAGTCTGGCGCAGGAGCTGGCGCCCGACGGGCCGATGATTGTCGCGGTAAATCCGGGCTCGTTCCTCGGCACGAAAATGGTGAGAGAGGCCTATGGGTCCAAAGGCAATGATGTCGGGATCGGCGTCGACATCCTGGTCCGTGCCGCCTTGTCCAACGAGTTCGCCGATGCCGCTGGTCTCTATTTCGACAATGACAGCGGCCAGTTTGCCCGACCTCACCCGGACGCGCTCGATCCGCGCAAATGCGAACAGTTGATGCGCGGGCTTGATGCAACTTTGCAAAATCTGGCCAACCGATAGATTTCAGCAGCAATAGAGAAGAACGCCATGACCATCGCCGTAACCGCAGCATCCGGACAATTGGGCAGCGCCATCATCCGCGCCCTGTCGCAAATTACGGACGAACCTATCATCGGACTGGCCCGCTCTCCGGAAAAAGCCGCCGGGCTCGGCGTCGAAATCCGCCCCGGCGACTATGCCGATCGCGAACAAATGGAAAAATCGCTCGCCGGAATCGGCACATTGCTGCTGGTTTCCGGCATGGCCGCCCCCGATGAACGGATCGGGCAGCATCGCAATGTCATCGAAGCGGCACGCGCCAATGGAGTCCGGAAAATCGTCTATACCAGCATCCAGGGGGCCGAGACCGGCACCGCCTTTTCCCCGATCGTGCAAAGCAACCGCCAGACCGAGGCAGACATCCGCGCGAGCGGTCTCGACTGGGCAATCGGCCGCAACGGCATCTATATCGAGCCGGACGTCGATTATCTGGACAATTACAAGGCGAGCGGCGAGATCGCCAATTGTGCCGGTGACGGCAAATGCGGCTATACCACCCGCGACGAGCTTGCTTTCGCCTATGCCAGCATGTTGACAGAGCCGACCCATCACGGCCGGACTTACCGGCTCCACGGCGAGCCGATCAGCCAGACGGAACTGGCAGCCTATTTCAACCGCGCCTTCGGTACCGATCTACGCTATCGCGCGATGAGCGTCTCGGACTATCAGGCCGAAAGAATCGCTGCGCTCGGGGAATTCATGGGTACGATCATCGCCGGTATCTATGAGGGAATCCGGCTGGGCGCGCTCGAGACGGAAAGCGAATTCGCGAAAGCGGCGGGCCGGCCGCATCAAGGCTGGGATGATTATTTCGCGTCTTTCCGACGCTAGTCCCTTTCTGCATCGATCCGGTGCAAGATTGTCAGACAAAAAAGAGGCGTGCCAGCCTCGCCAGCACGCCTCTTTTTCAATTCTCTTGTAAACGTCAGCTCAAAGGCAGCGGGAGTCCCGAACCGGATCGCTCGAATCGCGCGTGTTCCAGGTACCGGACGGGGTCTGGTATTTTTCGCCAGGCGCTGTCCGCATGATCAGGTTGCAGCCCGAGGTGAAGGCAAATTGCTCGACCGTCGAATTGGTTTCCTGGGCCTTGCGGGTATAGGCCGCCTTGCGCTTGATGTTGATCTGCTCGACCAGCGCCTTGATCGCAGGCGTAGGCGAGGAAACATAGCCGAGATAACCGTCCGGTTTCTCGCCAATCAGACCTGCCGACCGGGCCGCTTCATAGGCCGGATCGCGCTGCGCCATAACCGGCGCGGCAACAACAGCTGTCAAAATGAGCCCGCCGATAACGGCCAAGGCCTTGTTTTTCTTTACTTGTTCAAACATTAGAAAATATCCGCTTCCTCGTTGATCAGGTCTTTCGCATCACCGTCGAGGCGATACACCACTTCCTGTTTGATATTGATATTGAGATTGATGACAATCGGCTTGTCCGGTGCAGTTACCTGCACGCAGGCTGACAGCCCGGTCACAGCTCCCAATATCAGACCGATGGTGGTTAAATTCCTCATATTGCTACGAATCGCACCATATGAACGATCCGTCAATTGGCTTGTCTGATAAAGCATCATCGCTTTCCCTCGGCTGAATGGACTATTCATCGTCTTCCAGAATTTTCACGGCGGCCTTTGCCCGGGCTTCTTCCGCGCGCAACAGGGCTGGCAAATTCTGCCCGACCAGAATTTCCGGCTCATAATAGGATTTGGCGCTACTCATCAGCTGCATGAAGGGCGCCTGTATCCGCACATTGAACTGGATGGGAATGCGGGCGAGCTGCTTGGTGATGAAATTGCGGCTCGCACCATCGCCCTGCTGCAATCCGTCAAACTTGACCTCGGTGATAATTTCACCCGCGATATCACCGTCCATCCCGATCGTAAGATTGCGATATTTGATCGACCTGAGCGCGTTGAAGGCGAAATTGGCCATCGTGCCCATATCTTCATAAGTCAGTTCCCCGACATAAGCGAGCGTACCGCCCCCGTCGCGCGCCACCAGATAGCCGCCGACAATCCGGCCACCATCCTGATCGAAGACCATCGGCAGCTTGCCGTCAAACACGCCGGACGCGGTCATATTCTCGAAGTCGAACTGGGTCAGGAATTGCCCGGCGTCGACGCCCTCGACGGTGAACTGCAAACGGCGCTCGGCTTCTTCGCTCAGATCAAGAATCGTCGGTTCGAGATAAAGCTTGCCGCCCGCGAAAGGCCATTCCCCTGCCTCTACCTGCAATTTGAAATCGGGCAGCAGACGATAGCGGATCTGCCCGTTGAACACCGCGACACCGGGATTGACCTCGGACAGGTTCAAAATCTGCCCCGGCCGCGTTTCCAGGGCGAGCAGATCGGAAAATTCTATCTCGCCCGCGAGACCGGTGACCGGACCGAAAGCGGCCGCGAGGTTCAGGCCATGCGTGCGGAAAGCCCCGGTACTCTTTATCCCGTTTTCGGAGGCATCCCAGTCGATCCGGCCGGCACCGGAAATTTCGCCCTGGACATTGGCGACCACACCCAGAGTCAGCGGAGTCAGCTGTTCGGGCTGTAGCCGGTCGTTGAAGATCAGCGACTGGACGTCCATCAGCGCCCTGCCTTCACTGCTTTTCAGCCGATGGGCAATATCGATTGCGGCGATGGCGGTGAGTGTTTCCGGTTCGCGTAGCCAGCCGGTGGCCGTCAGATCATTGCCGTCGAAGCCCAGCTTGACGTCGTTGCTGATCAGGGGCCGGAATCGCTCCACCGGCTGCTCGTCGCGGACCAGCAGGCTAGCGTCGGCCAGAAATTGGCCATTTTCATAGCGCCAGTCGCCTTCGATCTGCTCCATCAGCAACGGCACATTGGCAACCTTGCCGGACGCGCCTTCGATCCGTCCGTTGATCGTCTTGCCGAACGCGGCGCTCAGCACAGCCATGTCGAGGCGGGTCATGCTGTCATCCGCACCCAAGCGGACGCTGACATCTTGCGCGGTCAGGCCCTTAGCGAGCGAGAATCCCAGCGCTCCGCTGGTGATGGCCAGCGGTGTCTTGCCAACCGCACCGTCCAGTTTGAGCGACGGCGCATTGGCCGCGATATTCACGCCGGCTCCGCTTCCGGTCACGATGGCGCTTCCCTGCGGGCACAGGCGCGCGCTGGTCGGGCCGGCGGTCAGGGATGAAGTGCGCAGAC
Organism: Sphingorhabdus sp. YGSMI21; assembly: GCF_002776575.1. Classification (GTDB taxonomy): domain Bacteria; phylum Pseudomonadota; class Alphaproteobacteria; order Sphingomonadales; family Sphingomonadaceae; genus Parasphingorhabdus. The sequence goes on from NZ_CP022548.1 coordinate 3,630,874, forward strand.
TGGCAAATTGCAAGTTGATACACTGGCGGAACAGCGCGAAATCGCCATTTCGGCTGATATTGCCGCTAACCGGTACCTGCAGTCCAGTAAGCTGTCCGTCGCCGACCGGCCCGGTCAGGATTATCCGTCCATCGATATTGGTGCCGCCGTGCCGCGTCGGGGAAAAGGCGAGAGCCGGAATTTTCAGCTGCGCCGAGCCGACCTGATAATTGGCCATTTCCAGCCGACCGGAAAATCCGCGCGACAGGCTGCCATCGTCGAGCAGCAGTCTCGCACTGGGGAAACCGCCACCGGCCAGCTGGACGGGTCCATCCGCCAGCATCCGGATATTCTTGTCGGTAAACACCAGCAGCAAGGGATCGGTGAGGCTCACCGAAGCGCCGGAACGCGAGCGGGCCGCCGCGGTGTCCAAGGCAAGCGTCGTCCGCTCCAGCGTTCTGGAAAACTGGATATCGCTGGAGATGTCAAACCGGTTTCCGGCCTGCTGGACCGCTTTCGCGATCCGGTCCGCGATCGGACCAACCGGCGTCCCGGCAACCGACGAAGACAGGCTGGCAGCCTGCCGCAACAGGCTTCGCGCGATCTGGACGTCGCGTATTTCCGGTTGGCCGGCAAAGCTCGCGGTCAGCGTTTTTGTGCCATAACCTAATGAAAATGGCCCATCGACCTGCGAAATGGCGGCCTTGCCATAAGGGGATTGCAATCCGCTCGCGGTGAGAGCGAGTTCGCCATTGCTCTGTTCCAGATCTCCGGAGAAGCGCACAGATGCCTTGATTTCCTGGCTGCTAAAGTCGGCATAGCGGAGCGGGCCGCCTATCAGGCCGACATCGCCGGACCAGCTCGCCAGATCGACACCAAGATCGACCGAGAGCCGTGCGGCAAAATCTTCTGCGCCCAGATCAAGATCGTCGCAAACGACGACTGGCAGGCGCAACGGCCCCTCCAAATGGGGCCTTTTCGCGCGTATCGCAATTTCGCCAAAGAAGGTCGGCTTCTGCAAGGAACAGCCGCCGGCATCCAGCCGGCTGGCGATCGCCGCAATTTCTCCGGCGAAACCATTGTGCAACTCGCCCTGCCCGTTGAGCGCCACCCCGATAGCACCATATTCGCTGTCGATCCGAAGTTTCGCGTCGTTCAGCCCCAGCCAGATATCCGGCAGCGCGAGCGGGCTGTCATCTTCCGGATCAGAAAATTTGTCGATCTCGCCAAAGCTGATCTTGCCATCCTGCACCCGCCCGAACAGCTTGACGCCGCTGGCGCTGACCCAGTTGATGCCGACACCGCCCAGAGTCAGACTGTTGCCGACCTCGACCAGATCGGCGGTCAGGTCCGGCCGCTGCGGATCGCCGATGACCAGATTGCGGATGACCTGTTTGCGCAACCCGATTTCCTCGATCTCGTAGCTGGCCGCAATGTCCATCTGTTCGAGCTGCGATTTGACGAAATTGTCGGCCAGCGTCGTTCGGCTGACCCATAGGGCAATCAGGCCGAGCAGAATCAGAACAAGCAATATCCCGCCGAACAGTCGAAACCGGGAGCGGCGACCGACGGGGTCATTGGCGATTTCTTCTTCCATCGCAGATGAAATGCAGAAGTCTGCCTTAAGTTGCAATGTACAAGTGTCGGCGCGCGCGGTTTTTCCAGCCGGCCGGGAAATTGGACATTTTCGGCCTGCCGTCCGCTTATCGGCGAAGTTCCTGATTTGTTCTGGTAATGGCTAGCCCATGACCAAGGCACAGGAAACCCGGTCAGGACCGCCAAAGGCGGGCAGCGGGCATCGCGCCCGGCTGCGCCACCGTATTTTGACCGGTCAGGGCGATAGTCTGCACGATCACGAGCTGGTCGAATATCTGCTTGCGCTGGCCATCCCGCGCCGCGACACGAAGCCTCTGGCCAAGCGATTGATCGACGAGTTCGGCGGCTTGTCGCGCCTGCTGGTGTCCGACGCCGACGCATTGCGGAATCTGCCCGGCATGGGAGAAACCAGCGTGGCTGCGCTGAAGATCGTGCAATTGGCGGCGCTGCGCCTGCTCGCCGAGCCGGTGCGGACCCAGCCGATCCTTTCCAGCTGGCAGGCCTTGCTCGACTATCTGCGCGCCGACATGGCGCATCTGGCGCACGAACGGGTGCGGGTCCTGCATCTCGACAGCAAGAACCGGCTGATCCGCGACGAGCTGGTCAGCGAAGGGTCGATTGACCAGGCCGCCATCTATACCCGCGAAGTCATCAAGCGTGCGCTGGACCTTGGATCAGCCGCGATCATCCTGGTCCACAATCATCCCAGCGGTGACAGCACCCCCAGCCGGCAGGATATTGCGATCACAAGGGACATTTGCGCCGCCGGGGCGACATTGGGCATTGCCGTTCATGACCATATCATCATCGGCCGAGACGGCCACACATCCTTCCGTTCGAAAGGACTGATTTGACGGGCGCTCAGATCACGCCCCCGTTGACGCGCACTATCTGGCCATTGATCCAGCCGCCGTCCGGCCCGACCAGCACGGAAACGGCGCGGGCAATGTCATCGACTTCACCCAGCCGACCGAGCGGAATCATCTGCTCGAGCCGCTCAATCATTGCCGGGTCCTTGCCCTCGAGAAACAGCTCGGTCGCGACTGGCCCCGGTGCCACGGAATTGACCGTAATCGACCGGGGTCCAAGCTCCTTCGCCAGAATATGCGTCAGAGCCTCCACTGCCGCCTTGGTCGCCGCATACACCCCATAAGCAGGCAGATATAGTCCGACGACGCTGGTAGAAATATTTACAATACGGCCACCATCTCGCAGCCGCTTCGCAGCCTCCCGAAGCCCGTTGAACGTGCCCTTGAGATTGACCGCCATCATTTCGTCGAAATCTGTGTCATCGACTTGCGCGACCGGCGCGAGCTTCATGATGCCGGCGTTGTTCACCAGCACATCGACACCGCCAAATTCCGTCTCGGCGGTATCGAAAAGATTCCTGACAGCCAGCGGATCGGCGACATCCGCCTGCGCCGAGATCGCGCGTCCCCCTGCATTTACGATTTCGTCGACCAGTTCGGCCGCGGCTTTTTCGCTGCCGGCATAGTTTACGACAACTGCCATGCCATCGCTTGCCAAACGGCGGGCTATGGAAGCGCCGATGCCGCGGGACGCGCCCGTTATGATTGCGACGCGATCGGATGAAATGCTCATCATGTTGTTCCTGTTAAAGTAAAGTGGGTCCGGGCCAGACTATCGATGATTGCGGGTCGCCGGTATCAGCCATTGGACCGACACCGTCGCCGATAGATAGCGGGCTCCCTCATCTATATAGGAACGCCTTTAATAAAGGAACATCGGCATGCCCTCGACCTGGATCAGATTGGGGCGATACAGATTTGCGTCATAGAGGCCCGACACATTGACGCCCTTGCTATCTTCCAGCAGCGTGCCGATCGGCACGACGCCGTAATTGCCGTCGGTCAGGCACACCATATTGGCCATCCGGTCCTGCTCGATCAGCTGGACCGCCAGCGCGCCAAAGGCAAAGCCGACCATCCGGTCCATCGCGTCCGGCTCGCCGGCCCGCATCAGATAGGCCAGTTCCTGTACGATCGTCCGCTCGTCGCTGCGCGCCTCGATTTCCCGCGCCAGCTGGGTGCCGATATTAAGGCCCGTGCGACTGGTATTCGACTTGTTGATCTCGTCGGCAAAATCCGTTTCGCCGGAAAGTCTGGCGCCTTCCGAGACCAGACATATCGCGTAGGATTCAGGATTGGCCTCCTTGTCGCCGAGCAGCAGGGGCAGGAGCACGTCCATATCCGCAGGCACTTCGGCAATGACGGTCCGGTCGGCCTGCGAGAGGAAACCGGATAGCAGTGCCGTCTCGCCGGACCGGCGACCGAACAATTCGATCACGGCAATCCGCTCGTGGCTCGCCGCCGTCGTCCGCAGCGAATTGATCGCCTGCACCGATCGGGTGACGGCGGTGGAAAAACCGATGCAATAGTCGGTGCCATAAACATCATTGTCCATCGTCTTGGGCACCGAGATGACGTTGCGGCCGAGGCTCGACAGATAGGCCGAGAAACGCAGCGTCCCGTCGCCCCCCATGGTGATCAGGACATCGACCTCCAGAGCATCGAGAATATCGAGCACTTTTTGCGTCTGGTCGCCCTTGTCGGTCACCCGCGGGTCGCAGCGGGAGCTGTGCAATATCGTGCCGCCCTGCCGGTCGATGCCGCGCACCCGCTCCTTGTCGAGCATCATCACGCTGTTTTCATTGGCCCAGGGATCGGCGGGATCGATTTCCAGCACCCCTTCCCAGCCGCGACGCAGACCGACCACATCCCAGCCGCGTTGCCAGGCCGACGTCGCGATCGACTGGATGCAGGGATTGAGGCCCGGGACATCGCCGCCGCCGGTGAGTATAGCCAGACGCATTTTATTCTCCCTGTTTCCGCCGCTGCATTGCCGACTCAATTCGTAGGTGCTAGCGGGACGGCAAATCAAGGCACTTCATTGCCGCAATCATCCTCTTTGTCCAAGGACCAAAAATGATTCCACGCTATTCCCGCCCCGAAATGGTTGCCCTCTGGGAGCCCGAATCGAAATTCCAGATCTGGTTCGAAATCGAGGCGCATGCCACCGATGCTCTCGCCGAACTGGGCGTGGTGCCGAAGGAAGCAGCAGAAGCGATCTGGGCCAAGGGCAAGTTCGACGTGGAGCGGATCGACGAGATCGAACGCGAAGTAAAGCATGATGTCATCGCCTTCCTGACCAATGTCGCGGAAAATGTCGGTGAAGAAGCGCGTTTCATGCACCAGGGCATGACCTCCAGCGATGTTCTCGACACCTGTCTCGCGGTGCAGCTGGCACGCGCGTCGGACATATTACTGGCCGATATCGACGCATTGCTCGCAGCGATCAAAAAGCGGGCCTATGAGCATAAGTTCACCCCGACCATCGGCCGCAGCCACGGCATCCACGGCGAGCCGGTGACCTTCGGTCTGAAGCTGGCGCAGGCCTATGCCGAATTCGAACGTAACCGCGAGCGGCTGGTTGCCGCGCGCAAGGAAATCGCCACCTGCGCCATTTCCGGCGCGGTCGGCACCTTTGCTAACATCGATCCCAAGGTGGAAGAGCATGTGGCGGAGAAATTGGGTCTGGAAGTCGAGCCCGTCTCCACCCAGGTCATTCCGCGTGACCGCCACGCCCAATATTTCGCGACTTTGGGCGTGATTGCCTCGTCGGTCGAACGGCTGGCCGTCGAAGTCCGCCATCTGCAGCGCACCGAAGTGCTCGAGGCCGAGGAATATTTCTCGCCGGGCCAGAAGGGCAGCAGCGCGATGCCGCACAAGCGCAACCCGATCCTGACCGAAAACCTGACCGGTCTTGCCCGTATGGTCCGCAGCTACGCTCTACCGGCGATGGAAAATGTCGCCCTCTGGCACGAACGCGATATTTCGCACAGTTCGGTCGAACGGATGATCGGCCCAGACGCGACCATAACGCTGGACTTTGCCCTCGGACGGCTGACCGGCGTGATCGAGAAACTGCTGATCTATCCCGAGCGGATGCAGAAAAATCTCGACCGCATGGGCGGTCTGGTCCACTCGCAGCGCGTGTTGCTCGCCCTAACCCAGGCCGGCATCAGTCGCGAGGACAGCTATCGCATCGTCCAGCGCAACGCGATGAAAGTCTGGGAATCGGACGGCGAAATCGCGCTGCTCGACCTGCTCAAGGCCGATCCCGACGTCACCGCCAAACTGTCTGACGCTGAACTGGAGGAACGGTTCAACCTCGATTATCATTTCAAGCATGTCGACACGATCTTCGCTCGCGTGTTCGGCGAATAGCGCGCTATTCCAGGCCTCTATATGCTGTCTGGCCACCCGGCTTTTTTAGGACTAGGATAGTTGCCCCACGGAATATAAGGTGAAGCATGCAATTTATCAAAATCCTGTTCTGGGTTCTCCTGCTCGTCGCGACCTTCATCTTCTGGTGGACCAATGAAGCACGGGCTTCGCTTGATCTGGGCGCTGCCATTGTCGAAGCGAGGGTTTCTACCTTCGTCGTTGGTGCCTTCCTGCTCGGCTTCGTGCCGACGTGGCTGCTGCTGAGAGGATCGAAATGGCGGCTGTTGCGGCGGATCAAGACGCTGGAAAATGCGGCAAGGCCGGCCGCTGTGCCAACAGCAGCGCCAAACCCGACACCAGCCCCCGCACCAGCGCCGAAGACGGTGGCAGAACCCGCACCGGCCGTATCTCCGGTCGATAGCGAGAAAGCAACCGGCGCATGACCAACCCGATTTTCGTCGCAATCGACACGCCCGACCTCGACCGGGCTATCGCGATTGCCCAGTCGGTCAAGGGCCATGTCGGCGGTTTGAAACTCGGCCTCGAATTTTTCTGTGCCCATGGCCATCATGGCGTGCACGAAATCCAGAAGCTCGGCCTGCCGATCTTTCTAGATCTCAAACTGCACGACATCCCCAACACCGTCGCCAAGGCGATGCAGGCGATCAATGTGCTCGAACCCGCCATTGTGACGATCCACGCCTCGGGTGGCCGTGCGATGATGGAAGATGCCAAAGCGGCTGCGAACGAACATACAAAAGTGGTCGGCGTTACCCTGCTGACCTCGCTCGACGAGCGCGACATGGCCAAGATCGGCTATACCGGCACCCCGCATGATCAGGTCGAACGGCTGGCCGGGCTTGCCCGCGAGGCCGGACTGGATGGCATTGTCTGTTCCGGTAATGAGGTCGCAGCGGCGCATAAAATCTGGAAAGACGGCTTTTTCGTCGTCCCCGGCCTGCGCCCCAAGGGTGGCGCGATGGGCGACCAGAAACGGGCAGTCACGCCAAGGCAGGCGCGCGACAATGGCGCGAGCGTGCTGGTGATCGGCCGGCCGATTACCGGAGCGGACGACCCCAATGCAGCGGCGCGGGCGATCGAGGGGACGCTTTAATCAATCTCGTCATCTTCTCGTCATCCTGAACTGGTTTCAGGACCCCGTGAGAATGCGCTGCGCCGGTGGAGATCCTGAAACAAGTTCAGGATGACGATTAACGCTCGACTCGCTAAGACCCCTCCCATGAAAACCCAAATCAAGATCTGCGGCCTCTCCACCGAAGCCGCCATTGACGCTGCCATCGATGCGGGCGCCGACTATATCGGCTTCGTCCATTTCGCAAAAAGCCCGCGCCATGTTTCGCTCGAACGGGCCGCTGCATTGCGCACCTATGCGGCACAGCGAGTCAAGACGGTGCTGCTGCTCGTCAACTCCGAACCCAAGGCCACCGGTATGGCAATCAGCGTGGTCAAACCGGATGTGATCCAGTTCCACGGCAGCGAAACGCCGGAATGGCTGAAGCTGGTGGCCGACAACAGCGGCCTGGAAATCTGGAAAGCGCTGGGCGTGAAGGACAAGCCGACGCTGGCGAAATCCAGCCGCTATGTGGGCGCTGCCGACCGGCTTCTGTTCGACGCGCCAGCCAAGGCGCTGCCCGGCGGCACCGGTACCTCGTTCGACTGGTCCCTGCTCGCCGATCACAAGCACGAGATTGACTGGGGTCTCGCCGGCGGCCTCGACCCGGACAATGTGGCCGACGCGCTGACCGCCACCCATGCGCCGCTGGTCGACGTCTCCTCTGGCGTGGAATCCGCGCCCGGCGTCAAACAGGTGGACAGAATCGCCGCCTTTTGCCAAGCGGTGCGAGACTATGACGAAGCCGGATAGCATCCGTTCGTGTCGAGCGCAGTCGAGACACAGACCACCCGCAGATGCATCTCGACTTCGCTCGATGCGAACGGAAATATCGAACCCATGAACGACACACCTCCCAACAGCTTCCGCAACATGCCGGATGACCGCGGCCATTTCGGCGAATTTGGCGGACGCTATGTCGCCGAAACGCTGATGCCGCTGATCCTCGATCTGGAAAAACATTATCGCGCGGCGCAGGCCGACCCGGCGTTCGAGGAAGAATTTAACGACCTGCTGCAAAATTATGTCGGTCGCCCCTCGCCGCTCTATTATGCCGAAAGCCTGACCGAGGAAGTCCGCAAGGATGCGCCCGACGGCAAAGGCGCACAAATCTGGTTCAAGCGCGACGAGCTCAACCACACCGGCGCGCACAAGATCAACAATTGCGTCGGCCAGATATTGCTCGCCATGCGCATGGGCAAGACCCGGATCATCGCGGAAACCGGCGCCGGCCAGCATGGCGTCGCCACCGCAACCGTCTGCGCGCGCTTCGGCCTGCCCTGCACCATTTTCATGGGCGCGACCGATGTCGCGCGGCAGAAGCCCAATCTGTTCCGGATGAAATTGCTCGGCGCGGAAGTCGTGCCGGTGACCAGCGGCGCGGCAACGCTGAAAGACGCGATGAACGAGGCGCTGCGCGACTGGGTCGCCAATGTGCACGACACATTCTACATCATCGGTACCGCCGCCGGTCCCCATCCCTATCCCGAGCTGGTCCGCGATTTCCAGAGCGTCATCGGCAAGGAAGCCCGCGCGCAGATGCTGGAACGCACCGGTCGCCTGCCCGACATGCTGGTCGCGGCCATTGGCGGCGGCAGCAATGCCATCGGCCTGTTCCACCCGTTTCTCGACGATCCGGACGTCAGGATGCTCGGCATCGAAGCGGCGGGCCATGGTCTCGACAAGCAACATGCCGCGAGCCTCGCCGGCGGCGGCCCGGGCATTCTCCATGGCAATAAGACCTATTTGCTGCAGGACGAAGACGGCCAGATCACCGAAGCCCATTCGATCAGCGCCGGCCTCGATTATCCCGGCATCGGTCCCGAACATAGCTGGCTGAAGGAATCCGGCCGCGTCGATTATGACAGCGCCACCGACACCGAAGCCCTCGACGCCTTCCAGCTGCTCTGCCGCACCGAAGGCATCATTCCCGCGCTCGAACCGAGCCACGCGATTGCCGCGGTGGTGCGCGAAGCGGTGAAGATGGATCGGGACAAGATCATCCTCGCCAACCTGTGCGGGCGCGGCGACAAGGATATTTTCACTGTCGCCGAGGCTTTGGGGACGGAGATATGACGGTGAATGCACAAACCTTCTCCCTTGAGGGAGAAGGATACGAAGCCTTGCTTCGGAACGAAGCTAGGCGCAGTTGGATGAGGGTGCTCTGCCATCGAGAGTTGGCAGACCCTCACCCAGCTCCAACTAGGCAGCAAGCTGCCAAGTTTGCGCAACCCTCTCCCTTGAGGGAGAGGGCATCATGACCTGTCTCTCCCAATCCTTCCGGCCTGAGCGCGCGGTACTCGTCGGCGAAGCGGTCAAGATGGATCGCGACAAGATCATCCTGGCGAACCACTGCGGTCGCGGCGACAAGGGTATTTTCACCGTCGCGGAAGCGCTGGGGACGGAGATATGATCGCTGAAATCCTCAAGCGATCTTTCCTACGAGCCACCGGAGCGACAGTGTTAGCCATTTTGGGTGTATTTTTGTTTCAGTATTTTGCTGGCAATCCAATGGCATCCGACAATTTGGAGATATTCCTTCCCATCATATTCATTTCTACTTTTCTGGCCTCGTTGCCCAATGACAAAATTGGCTCATGACCGATCTCTCCCGCCCCTTCCCATCCGACCGTGCGGTACTCGTCAGCGAAGCGGTGAAAATGGATCGGGACCAGATCATTCTCGCGAACCTGTGCGGGCGCGGTGACAAGGATATTTTCACCGTCGCGGAAGCGCTGGGGACGGAGATATGAATCGGACCAGACTTCGGCATTTTGACGCATGACCTCAGAATACAGACAGAAGCTTTTGAACTGGTTGACCAGTATGGCCATTTTGATGGCAGTGATTGTATTTTCGTTAGCAGCAAAATGGTTTCTGGGTTTATGGATGATGACCAGCGTCAATACCACTGACAAGTTTGCTGATATTGCCGGTCCAATGGGAGAGGCTTTTTTAGCTTATCCCATTTTCTTTCTACCGCTATTGGTTTGGCATTCATTTGACTTCATACAAGAGCAAAAACCCAACTCCCGTTGGGCAGCAAACCTTAGTTCTTATCCGCCCCTCTTGGCAAGTATCGCAATATCAGGGATTGCATTCATTCTGATCTCCTCTGGCGAATTCACAGTTATGCATTGCCCCGAGCCAATGGGTCCCGAGTTTGGATTCCAGCATTGTTTTCATGGACCCGCTACTTGGCTAAACTTCCTTTTCTACATGCCCTTGCTGATTTCATTTTTCCTCTGCATCAGTAAAGCAATGTTCTCCGTTCGAACCTATCTCAAGAAGATCATATGACCCGTCTCTCCCAATCCTTTCCCGCAAACCGCGCAGCGCGCGGTGCGCTTGTCGAGGGTCGCAACAAGGATATTTTTACTGTCGCGGAAGCGCTGGGGACGGAGATTTGAAGCGAGTCAGGCGTATCGGATGGGTTTTTCTTGGGCTGGCATTTGTCCTAATGTTGATCGCGGTTGGCATTCGCTATACTGTTGGAGGCGATACGGCCGACATCATTACAGCCGGCGGAGTATCTGCATTTTCGCTTGGTTTCATTCTGTGGATGATTTCCAGCGTGACCCGTCTGGCGAAGGGCGATGTGCGTCTCCGACCGTGGAATGCGCTCAAGCTTATGCCAGCATACTTTGCTGCGTTTGCTGCATTACGCTTTGGCGCATGGGCAATCTTTTCTGAGATGGAATATAATTTTGCGGATACACTCATTCACTCAATTGTGCCAGCACTGCTCCTGAGCTTTTATTCTACCGCGTACCGGAGACCCACATGAATCGCATCGCCACGACCTTCGCCACCGCCACCACGCAGCGCTCGTCACACTTGTCCGGGACGGCGAGAACGATATTTTTACTGTCGCCGAGGCTTTAGCAGCGGAGATATGACAGCCTAATAGCCCTCTCCCCTTCAGGGGAGATGGTTGGGAGAGGGGAAAATGACGAGGATGCAAAAGTGATGGAAGCAATAGATTTCGTCTCTGTCTACTTTTTGGTCATGGTCGCCGCTCTGATGCTGGCGTTCTTCTATTCCACACAAGGCAAATATGAATTACCGGAATCCTACCGAGCTTCGATCCGGCGAAGTGGTAAAACTGCGCTGTTCGGGGCGGGAGGCTGGGCCTTCGCCAGTTTCCTTGACACCGGCCTGGCAATCGAAAAATGGGACCTGAATGTGCCATTTTTCATCCTGCTTCTTTGCTCCGTCATAATCTTGATCGAATGCTCGATCTTACGGCATCGCAGCAGGCAAAATTCTTTATGAGCCGCAGGAAGCGGCTGAGCCGCCGCCGCAAAGCAGCTCAGAAAAGGGCTAGGGAGAATGAATCGTCTGGCGTGGATATGTCCCGAGAATCGAGACTGAGATTTGCGCCGAAAGAGGGTTTATTCTGGCTATTGGCAGGATTTCCCATATTTTTCCTTTTGCGGCTGGCTGGCCAGTTTGTGATCGGCGATGTCGAGAACCTGCAAAAATATATCATTTGGGCAGCGTTTATGGCGGTGGCTTTTGCCTTGCTTTCTACCTTTACCAAAATACTCGGCAAATGACCCGCCTCTCCCGATTCCTTCCTGGCAACCGCGCAGCGCTCTTCAGCAAAGCGGTGAAAATGGATCGGGACCAGATCATTGCGCATGCAATAGGGAGGACGGATTGAATAGCGATACTGTCACCAGTGGTCTGCGCGGGCTTGCGATATCCCTTGCCGTAGTCATTTTCCCCTTCGCCCTGATCTTTCTGGCATCAGACATGCTGGCGGATCTTCACACCGTTTCTGACGCCCGGTGGTTGGGAGAGTTTTTCCGGAAAAGCGCAATTTCCCGAGCAACGATATGCATCATAATCTTCGCCATTTACTGGATATTTTCCGGTTTGCTTGGCAAAGGTCGCATAGATGATATCAAATCGGCCAACCTGCTTCTGACAGTTTCCTTCATCATATTATGGGGGATGACTGCGACGTCCATATTTCCAATTCTGCCGCATTTTGACAGCCTTTGTGATACCTTCCCATATTCAGGGAAGGTTTCCCTGTTCGAGCTTCACAAATGCCCGACGAGTGAAATCACCCACCGGGTCGTAAACATCTTGTTACTCTTACTCGTCCTGTCTAGCGGTATTGTGAGAATCATTCTGTCCCGACGAAGGCACATTCCAATATCATGACCCGTCTCTCCCAATCCTTCCCCGCCGACCGCGCAGCACTCGTCACCTTCGTCACCGCTGGCGATCCGACCCCTGCCGATACCGGCGCCATTCTAGACGCGCTCGTCGAAGGCGGTGCGGATATCATCGAGCTCGGCATGCCGTTCACCGATCCGATGGCCGATGGGCCCTCGATCCAGGAAGCGGATATTCGCAGCCTGGCCGCTGGCACCAAGACCGCTGACATCTTTAACATGGCGAAGGAATTTCGTCAGCGTCATCCCGACACGCCGCTGGTGCTGATGGGCTATGCCAATCCGATGACCATCCGGGGCTCCGAGTGGTTCGCCAATGCCTGCGTCGATGCTGGTGTTGATGCGGTGATCTGCGTTGATATTCCGGTCGAGGAAGACGAAAGCCTCGGCGACGCGCTGCGCGCCAAGGACGTTGCCGTCATTCGCCTTGCTACGCCGACCACGGATGCCGAGCGCCTGCCACAGATATTGAGCAACGCATCCGGCTTTCTTTACTATGTATCCGTCGCCGGTATCACCGGCCAGCAACAGGCGGCACAGGCCAGCATCGAAGAAGCGGTCGCCCGGCTGAAAGCGGGCACCGATCTACCCATCGCCGTCGGCTTTGGCGTGCGCACGCCGGAACAGGCCGCCGACATCGCACGCGTCGCGGATGGCGTGGTCGTCGGCTCTGCCATTGTCGAGATTGTCGGCGAATATGGCAAGGATGCCGCGCCCCATGTCAGGGACTATGTAAAGTCGCTTTCCGATGCTATCAGGGCCGCCGGAAAAAATTGAAATCGCACACCGTTCGTGTCGAGCGCAGTCGAGACACAGGCGGCACGCGCAGGCATCTCGACTTCGCTCGATGCGAACGGAATAGAGGAATGATAATATGAGCTGGCTAAGCAATGTCCGCAACAAGATCGCTTCGATCACCAAGCGCGAAACGCCCGATAATCTCTGGCACAAGTGCAAGAAATGCGAAGCGATGGTATTCCTCAAGGAATATCAGGACAATATGTCTATCTGCCCGAAATGCGACCATCACGGCCGTATCGGGCCGATGACCCGCTTTGCCCAGATCATGGACGAAGGCAGCTGGAAGCTGATTCCCTGGGCACCGGTCCAGGAAGACCCGCTGAAATTCAAGGACCAGAAGAAATATACCGACCGGCTGAAAGAGGCCCGCGCCAAGACCGGCGAACAGGATGCGCTGATCAACGTCAAGGGAACGATCGAGTCGATCCCCTGCGTCGTCGGCGTGCAGGATTTTGCCTTCATGGGCGGCTCTATGGGGCTGGCCGTCGGACAGGCCTTTGTTGACGGGGCCAAGCGGGCGCTGAAGGACCAGTGCCCCTATATCATCTTCACCGCAGCCGGTGGCGCGCGGATGCAGGAAGGCATTTTGTCGCTGATGCAGATGCCCAAGACCACGGTGGCGATCTCGATGCTGCGCGAAGCGGGTATCCCGTTCATCGTCGTGCTGACCGATCCGACCACCGGCGGCGTCACCGCCAGCTATGCGATGCTCGGCGATGTGCATATTTCCGAGCCGGGTGCGATGATCGGCTTTGCCGGCCAGCGGGTGATCGAGAATACGATCCGCGAGAAGCTGCCGGAAGGGTTCCAGACGGCGGAATATCTGCTCGAGCACGGCATGGTCGACATGGTCGTGCACCGCAAGGAACTGCGCGAGAAGCTGGCCCACGTCATGGGCTATCTGATGGCATGGAAAGACGCGGCCTAAATCCCCCTCCCGCTCGCGGGAGGGGTTAGGGGTGGGAACATCCTCCATGACCATGGCAGCTTTTTCAAATAATCTGGCCCACCCCCGGCCCCTCCCGCGAGCGGGAGGGGAGTGATGGCAGACGGCGCCCGTTCCGATTCCCCGGCGGTCCAGAAACAGCTCGACCGGCTGGAAATGCTCTCTCCCGGGCGCGATGTGCTGGGGCTGGAGCGGATTCGCGAGATTCTGGCGCGCCTCGACAATCCGCAGGACAGACTGCCCCCCGTTTTCCACGTCGCCGGTACCAACGGCAAAGGTTCGACTTGCGCCTTTCTGCGCGCGGCGATCGAGGCGGAAGGGCTCAAGGCGCATGTCTATACCAGCCCGCATCTGGTCCGGTTCAACGAGCGGATAAGGCTGGCTGGCAAGCTCATCGAGGACGACTATCTCGCCACTGTGCTCGCCCGGGTGCTCGACAGCAGTGAGGATATCAACCCGAGCTTCTTCGAGGCCACCACCGCCGCCGCATTTCTCGCCTTCGCCGAAACACCGGCCGATGCCTGCATATTGGAAGTCGGCCTCGGTGGCCGGCTCGACGCCACCAATGTCATCACCAGCCCGGTCGCAACCGGCATAGCCGCGCTCGGCATCGATCATGAAGGCTTTCTGCTAAGCCCGGAAGAGGGCACGCCGGACGATCCGATGACCCGCATCGCGTGGGAAAAAGCCGGTATCGCCAAGAAGAACGCACCCCTGCTGACGCAAAAATATGCTGCGGAAATGCTGCACGCCATCGCCGATCATGCTGCAGATGTCGGGGCGCAGCATTTTCCCCGCGGCGAGGAATGGGATGCGGCGATTTACGAAGGCCAGCTCCACTACAAGGATCATGCAGAAAAGCTCAACCTGCCCCTGCCCGCCTTGGTCGGCGCGCATCAGGCGGACAATGCCGCGCTAGCCATCGCGATGCTGCGCCATCAGGACAAGCTCGTCATCTCGGACGCCGCGCTCAAGGCGGCCATGGGCTGGGCGCAATGGCCCGGCCGGATGCATTTCCTGATTGCCGGACCGGTCACCCATCTCCTGCCATCCGACGCGGAAGTCTGGGTCGACGGCGGCCATAATGTCAGCGCCGGCCTGGCCCTCGCCAAATATTTTGCCGACTATGAAGCGGGGTCAATCAATCTGGTCATCGGCATGCTGTCCAACAAGGACCCGGCGGCGATCATCGCGCCGCTGCACGAAAAGCTCGCCAGTGTGACGGTGATCCCCGTCCCCGGCCATGAATCGCATACTCTCGCTGATTATCCGGAAGCCGGTGCGCCGATGACCGAAGCAAGCGATGTCACAGCCGCGCTCCGGTCCCTGTCAAACGGATCCGGCAAGACGGTCTTGATTGCAGGCTCGCTCTATCTGGCGGGCGAAGTGCTGAAAGCGAATGAACAAGTCCCCGATTAGGCGCCCTTCAACGCGGTCTGATCAATCCCCGACCTGGCCCCGAGACGCGAAATGCGTATCCATTCGATAATGCAGATTATCACTGCGATTCCACCCATGAGCGTGGTCAGGATGAATACCTGGAAATAACCCTGCTCCTCGATCATTTGGCCCAGTGCACCGCGGCCCAAGGTCCCGATCAGCATCGTAAGCGATGAAAGAAGCGCGTATTGGACCGCGCTATAGCCCTTGGCGACAATCGACGACAGATAGGCGACAAAGGCTGCTCCGGCGATACCGACCGCAATATTCTCACCGGCAATCGCCATCATCAGCTTCGCAAGCCCGGCATCCCCGCCAAGATTGGCAACCAGCCAGGTAAAGCCGGTTAAATCACTGACCGATTGCACCACTGCCCCGCCTCTAGCCAGATCGGCGTAGAGCAAGTTGGTCGCAGCTGCGAGCACAGCGCCCAGGGTAAGAGTCAACATGCGGCCCAGAGTGGTGAGCATATAGCCACCAGCCGCGAGACCGATCATCAACGCGCCGATTCCGAAGAATTTCGACGCCACGGCCACTTCGTCCTTGGTATATTGAAGCTCGCCCAGATAGAATGGATAGGCAAAGCTACCCCAGATAGAATCCGTGATGCGATAAGTCAGAACCAGACCCAATATGACGATCAGCGCCCAGCCCAGCCGACCGACAAATTCGGTGAGAGGAAGTACCAGCGCGCGATAGCCATGATCAAGAAATCGTCCGGCGGTCGATTCAGCGGGGACATCCTTGGTCAGAAGATATTGGCCCTTGCGTTCCAGGCGCACCAGAAATGCCGAAATGAGGACGGGAATGACAACCGTTGCCACTACGATCAGCGGCCCCATCGTTGAGATGAATGCTACGGAATCCGGTCGCGTCTCCGGATCGCTTCCCAGCGACCTGACCATGAAGGTTCCGACCGTCAGCAAGGCCCAGCCCCACAGGATTGCCACAGCCAGCAGCGCCCATCCTCGAACACGTGGATCAAGCTGGCCGGCTTTCCGCAGGCCGTGCTCGTCGGCCATTTCAGTGGCGGTCTGAACCTTTGTTTCTGCATCGGGCGCAAACAGGCCGGCAAAACCGATCAGAAGCATGACCGCTCCCATCGTCAGGTAAACGGTAGGCCAGTCGGTCCGCTCCGCAAGAAAGAGGGCGAATGCACCACCCACGAGTGCGGCGATCCGGTACCCCATTTGATAAACGGTCGAAAGTATATCTATGGTCGCGACTTCATCTGCGACATCGACCCGCCATGCATCGATGACAACATCCTGCGTAGCTGACGCAAAAGCACCTATTCCCGCCAGCAAGGAAAACCATCCGATGGACGAAACTGGATTCAGCATCGCGAGAATAACCAGAATCGCACCGAGCAATAGTTGCGCCGTAACGATCCATTGCTTGCGCTTTCCCAGCTTTTTTAGAAGCGGAACGTCGATCCGGTCAAGCGCTGGCGACCAAAGAAATTTGAATGCGTAGGCCAATCCGATGAGCGAAAAAACGCCCATTGTTTCTAGATCAACCTCGGCATCGGAGAGCCACGCATAGAGAGTCCCGAGAAGTAACGCGTAAGGTAAGCCCGCTGCAAAACCAAAGATTGTCATGAACAGCGTTTTGCGATTGCCCAGCGATGCAATGACTTTGCGCCAACCCGGCTTTTCGTTTGTTTCCGATGCGGTCACCCGATACTCCTTAACCCGTTAACTATCGCCACTTAACGGTTATCTCGGGAAGTCCAAAATGAATTCGCTGCCCCTCACCCTTCAATAAGCTTCGCGGCGACAATCGGTCCAGCCCCCGGCCGCTGCACGATGATCGCATAGCGGTCCGCGCCACTGATGTTCAGATCCTCGCGCGACAGGACAAATCGCGCCGGCTTGCCACGCCAGCTGCCGAGATTGCGCTCCGCCTTGACCACATTGACATAATGCATCGCCCGCCCGCCATTTTCGCCCCGCCCCACGCGCACGATCTCCGACGAGCTGAGCGCAATCAGGGATACGCCGGCGAGATAGGCGGACCGGCCGCTGATCGTGACGATCATCCGGCCCTTGCTGTCGGTTGAAGTGCT
The DNA here is from genome assembly GCF_002776575.1 of Sphingorhabdus sp. YGSMI21. Classification (GTDB taxonomy): domain Bacteria; phylum Pseudomonadota; class Alphaproteobacteria; order Sphingomonadales; family Sphingomonadaceae; genus Parasphingorhabdus. The sequence continues at coordinate 3,648,272 of NZ_CP022548.1, forward strand.
GATCCGTGGCCCGTTCCGGTCGGCCCGCCGGACCAGCGAGCGGACGTCATTTTCCCGCGATCCAACCGCGCTGCCGGCGCCGTTGACCACCATTTGCGGGGTGTAGACCCCCGAACCTTCATTGCCCTTCGCCGCATAGGCCCGCTGCAAGCGCGTATTTTCCTCGCGCGCCAGCGTGTCTTTCCAGCCGAGCCGGTCCCAGTAGGTCACCGGCCGCGTGATCACCAGCAGGGAGCCGTCTTTTGCCAGCCGTCTGGCGAGCACATCTGCGGGGGGACAGGACGAGCATCCCTGGCTGGTGAACAGCTCGATGACGACGGGATTGGAGTGTTCGCCATCGTCGGCCACCGCAACCGCGCTGGCAGCAGAGATCGGCGCCAGTTGCGCGCCGACGATGCCGGCAAATGCCGATCCGCCAATCAACGCGCCCATGATGATCTTGCTCATTTCCAACTCCGAACGGGTGACAATAGCTATTCGCGGCCATGAAACCAGAGGTTACAGATTGCAGCCAGCGCATTTTTCCGCCATGGAACCGCCCATGACCGAAGAGAAACCAGCCAAGATATATCGCGCAAAACCGACCCCCGGAGCGAAGGCCCCTGCAGCCGCCAAAGCGCCTGCGAGCGATGTGCGCGAAGGGCAGCGCATTGCCAAACTCCTGGCCCGCGCCGGCGTGGCCTCGCGCCGCGAGATCGAGCGGATGATCGAGGCCGGACGGATCGAGCTGAATGGCAATCTGGTGGAACATCCCTCGCTACTGCTTAAGAACCTGACGGGGATAACGGTGGACGGCAACCCGGTTGCCGAACCGGCCCCGGCCAAACTCTATCGCTTTCACAAGCCCAATGGCTATCTGACCGCGGAACGCGACTTTTCCGGCAAGAAGACGATTTATGACGTGCTTCCCGAAATGGAGCGGATCATGCCGATTGGCCGTCTCGACATGAACACCGAGGGCCTGCTGTTGATGACCACCGACGGCGAGTTCAAGCGGCAGATGGAATTGCCGAAAAACGGCATCGAACGGTCCTACCGGGCGCGGACCTTTGGCGATATCACCCAGAACCAGCTGGAAGAACTCTACCGTGGCATCACCATCGAGGGCATGCATTATGGTCCGATCACCGCCAATCTCGAACGGCGCACCGGCCGCAACCAGTGGATCGAGCTGACGCTGACCGAAGGCAAGAACCGCGAAGTCCGCCGCGTGCTGGAACATTTCGGTCTGGAAGTCTCCCGCCTGATCCGCACCCGCTACGGTCCGTTCGTGCTCGGCGATCTGGAAAAAGGCCAGATCGAGGTCGTGCGCCAGCATGATCTGGTGCAGTTTAGAAAATCACTAAAATGATTGGTTGGGTTAGAGTATCCGTTCGTGCTGAGCCTGTCGAAGCACATGGTGTGAACGGAAACGGTCCTTCGACAAGCTCAGGACGAACGGCGTAAGATGCGCATAATTGCAGGGACCTGGCGCGGCCGGAAAATCGTCGCTCCGAAAGGCGAAACCACCCGCCCGACCGCCGACCGCACGCGCGAGCGGCTGTTCTCCATGCTGACCAGCCGGCTGGGCGATTTTGAGGATTTGCAGATATTGGACCTGTTTTCCGGCTCGGGCGCGCTGGGACTGGAAGCGCTGTCACGCGGCGCGGCGCACTGCACCTTTGTCGAGCAGGATCCCGATGCGGTTCGGGCGCTGGAAAAGAATATCGAAACGCTCGGCGCCGATGCCGATGTCCGGATCGGATCGGTCCTGCATCTCGGCGCCGCCCGCAAGCCCTATGACCTGATCCTGATGGATCCGCCCTATGAATCGGGAGCCGGCGCGGTGGCGCTGGACAAGCTCACTCGGCATGGCTGGTTCGCGCCATCAAGCTGGATCGCGGTGGAAACATCACGCCATGAAAATGTCGAGGTCAAGGGATTTGATCTGGATTGCGTCCGCGACAGCGGCAAGGCGCGAATTCATCTCCTGCGCCCCGCTCCATCGTCACAAGCGGAGGATTAGCCGCCCATCATCGTCAGGACCGACGCCGTTTCGTCATGATCCTGATGGACCGTCGAATAGATGCTGGCGCCAGCCATCATCAGGGTGGCGACAATCGCGCTGGTAAAAAGTCTCTTGCTCATGTTCTGCTCCATTGGCGTGCCGGTTCCGGCATTTGAGACGTAAATGGTGCGGCGCAGCAAAAATTGCAACCTGCCCTTTCGGTCATGTCAAAAATGATATTGGCCTTGCCGCCCGCGCCGATGTTCCCTAACTGTTCACCCATGTCCGAACCTGTCAAACAACCGCAAGAGAATGATCCCCCCTATGTCCGGGGATTGAACGCGCCACAGCGTCAGGCCGTCTTGACCAGCGAAGGGCCGGTGCTGGTGCTGGCAGGTGCAGGCACTGGCAAGACCGCCGCCCTCACCCGCCGGATCGCCCATATCGTCTATTCCCGCAAGGCCTGGCCGAGCGAAATTCTGGCGGTGACCTTTACCAACAAGGCCGCCCGCGAGATGAAGGAGCGGATCGCGACGATTGTCGGCGAGAATTTCGAAGGCATGCCGTGGCTCGGCACCTTCCACAGCATCGGCGCGAAAATGCTCCGCCGCCATGCCGAGATGGTCGGCCTGCAGAATAATTTCACCATTCTCGACACCGATGACCAGATAAGGCTGCTCAAGCAGCTGATCCAGGCCGAGGACGTGGACGACAAGCGCTGGCCCGCCCGGATGCTCGCCGGCCTGATAGACCAGTGGAAGAACCGCGGCCTCAATCCGCAGGATCTCGATGCCAACGAGGCCGAGCGCTATGACAATGGCAAGGGCCAGCATTTCTACACGCTTTATCAGGCGCGGCTGAAAGCCCTCAACGCCTGCGATTTTGGCGACTTGCTGCTGCATTCGCTGAACCTGCTCAAAAATCACCGCGAAATTCTGGAACGCTACCAGAGGCAGTTCAAATATATATTGGTCGACGAATATCAGGACACCAACAGCTCGCAATATCTCTGGCTGCGGCTGCTCGCGCAGAGCCACAAGAATATCTGCTGCGTCGGCGATGATGACCAGTCGATCTACAGCTGGCGCGGCGCGGAAGTCGCCAATATCCTGAAATTCGAAAAGGATTTTCCCGAAGCCACGGTGGTCAAGCTGGAGCAGAATTACCGCTCGACGCCGCATATTCTCGCCGCCGCATCGGGGCTGATCAATCACAATAGCGGTCGCCTCGGCAAGACCCTGTGGACCGAAGAAACCGAAGGCGACAAGGTGCAGGTGATCGGCGTCTGGGATGGTCCGGAAGAAGCCCGGCGCACCGGCGACGAGATCGAGGCGCTGCAGCAGATCAAACAGGTCTCGCTGAACGATATCGCAATCCTCGTCCGCGCCCAGTTCCAGACCCGCGAGTTCGAGGATCGTTTCATCTCGATCGGCATGCCGTACAAGATCATCGGCGGTTTCCGCTTTTACGAACGCGCCGAAATCCGCGATGCCTTGGCCTATCTGCGCGTCATCACGCAACCTGCGGATGACCTCGCTTTCGAGCGGATCGTCAACACACCCAAGCGCGGCCTGGGCGACAAGACGGTCGAAAAAGTCCACCGTCTGGCCCGCGCACAAGGCATTCCGCTGGCCGCAGCGGCGCTCAGCATCTGTGATACCGATGAACTGCCACCGCGCGCGCGCAACACTTTGCTCGAGCTGATGCGCAATTTCGGCCGCTGGCGCGAAATGGCGGCGGATACCGATCATGCCGAACTCACCCGGATCGTGCTCGACGAATGCGGCTATACGACGATGCTGCAGGCCGACCGCTCGACCGAAGCCGCTGGCCGTCTGGAGAATCTGACCGAGCTTGCCCGCGCGATGGAAGAATATGAGACGCTCGGCGATTTCCTCGAACATGTCAGCCTGGTCATGGACAATGATGCCCGCGACGACGAGCCCAAGGTCACGATCATGACCATGCACGGCGCCAAGGGTCTGGAATATGACCATGTGTTCTGCGCCGGCTGGGAGGAAGGCGTCTTCCCCTCGCAGCGCAGCCTCGACGAGGGCGGCAATGCCAGCCTCGAGGAAGAACGCCGCCTCGCCTATGTCGCGATCACCCGGGCGAAAAAGAAATGCACGATTTTCCACGCCGCCAACCGGCGGATCTACGGCCAGTGGACCAGCTCGATTCCCTCGCGCTTCATCGACGAGCTGCCGAAGGACCATGTCGAGCATGAAAGCAGCATGAGCGGCGGCGAAAGCCTGTGGCGCGCCAACTGGAGCGAGAATAGCGACCCCTTCGCCCATCTCGCCGCGACCAACGCGACCAGAGCCGGCAAACGCGGCCCCGGCTGGCAGCGTGCGGCATCCTCTAACTTCGACAAGAATCCCCGCGTCATCAAGGAAGCCCGCCGCAGCGCCGTATCCCTCGGCAACAAGGGCCGCGACGATGTCACGGTCGGCATGCGCGTCTTCCACACAAAATTCGGCTATGGCGAAGTGAAGGTGAAGGAAGGCAACAAGCTGGAAATCGCGTTCGAGAAGTCGGGCGACAAGCGGGTTCTGGACAGTTTTGTCGAGGTGGCTTGAGCCGCATTCCGGCACATCAGCCTGCCTCAAGGCGCGACCGGGGCATGACTGCAGAAATTTTTATAACAACAGTTTGACCACAGTGACAGTAACCCGCCCTCGATATTTCAGAAAAACGAAAATATCTGATTGTATTGCCGGATTATGCTTTCTATGACTCGATGGTCTTGGCCACTTTTCGTTAATCGCGGAAGAAAATCGGCCAGGCGAAAACGGGGGCAATGCAAATATTAATCTGTGCAAGTTACGTCGCTTTGCTGGCGAGCGGGGTTATGAATGCGCAATCCGCTATGCCGGAAATGCATGTTGAAGCCGCGTCTGACGAGTTGACGGCCGAAGAGCCGCAGTCGCCGGCACCGGTTGAAGCGCCGATGGCTCCCGCAGAAACGACCCTGACGGAAGAGCCCGTCCCCACCCCCGAAGTCCAGCCGGCCGAAGAAGTCCAGACCGCTACGCTCCGCGAAGGCACGCGGGTAGTGGTGATGATGAATGACGAAATCTCTACGATGGAGAGCGTTGTCGGCGACCGGTTCGGTGTAACCGTCCTGCATGACGTTGTTGAGCACGACACCGTCGTCATCCCTCAGGGAGCCACCGGATATGGCGAAGTCACCTTCCGCTCCGGCAAAGGCGGCTTTGGCAAACCCGGCATATTGGGCATCGCGCTGAGGCAAGTGGAAGTCGGCGAGACGATCTACGCTCTCGACGGTCGATATCGCGAGGAAGGCGGGAATAAAAATACCGCAGTGGCTGCAACATGGTTCGCAGTGGGAGTGTTCTCGGGCTTCATCAGGGGAAAGCCCGGAGTCATTCCAAAGGGTCGGGAATTAAGGGCCCGGACGGGAGAAGACATAGATTACGTCATCGGAGCCGCCCCTCCACCGGTGTCGGTTCCCGAATATCCGGAACAAGCCGAACAACGGAAATGGGTCAATGACGTTGAAATTACGCCATCACTTTTGCCTACCGAAGAACATCAACAATCAATCAATAAGCAGCTTCCGGCTCAGCCGGAGTCTGAATAAATTTAAAAACAGGGAGTTGTCATGAAAATATCACCATCAATCGCTGCGATCGCAGCAGTTCTTTCCGTTTCCATCGGTTCTGCCACGCTCGCGCAGGATAGCGTATCGGAAGATATGGCCGCCACGGAAGCAGAAGCTCAGGCGATCGATTCCGAAACGGAAGATACCGCTGACAGCGCCATGGAAGCCGTTGCCACAGACAATGAGGCGCAGACCGATACCGCGGACGACGTAGCGGAAACAGTCACCACGGACAATGCGCCGGAAACAGCGGCTATGGATGCAGCGCCCAAACCAAGCTGCGAACTGCATATTTTCCCGACGCTCGAAGGCCAGGCGCTGACGACCAGCCTGCTGAGCGGGTTCGGCATTGTCGGCGCGGTCGCGGATGCAGCGGCGAACAAGGATCGCAACATTAGCGAAGCGGAATATCTGAAAGAAGCCCTCGGCCCCCGCCTGCAGGTCCAGGCGCTGAAATCGCTCGATCTGGTCGAGGAACTGAACCTGGAGCCGTCGCAGATCATTTACCAGACACCGATTGCAGACCGCAAGATTACAACCAAAGCAAAAACCCGGCTGACCTCTTCCGAGGCGCCTTGCTATGTCGAACTTATCGTAACCCAGAATTTCTATACGAAAAAAGCGATTTACGGGCGTTCGCTCAATAACCGCTTTGTCTTCAAGGATTTCCGCAATGGAAAAACCGAAACCAAGCTGGTCAAGGGGCGCGGTGGCAACGGCCTTTCCCATTTCCCGCCGAAAACCACGGATGAAACCGAAGCGGCAGAACAGGATCTGCGCGAGGCATTTGCAAAGAACTTCACGGAATTCGCCAAGAAATTCAAGTGACGCAAACGGATCATCAACAGACCGAGGTGGCCACCGGAAAAACCGGCGGCCACTCTCGCTCAGCTTCGGCCTGATCGATCCTATGACACGTGATCTGACGTGACCTGTATCTGTTTCATCCACCGTCGGCAAAATCATATCAGGAGGCAAAATTGAAAGCATTTATCGCGGTCATGCTTGCGCTCATGGTGGCAATGACGGGCGCGCAAGCGGCGTCGAAATCGACCAGACAATCTGATTATATCGTCGACAGCGATCGTGTTTCTGTTGGGGGTCGCAATATCCAGGTATCGGTGGAGCAAAGCCAGATCGGCACAAGCTTTGATACGGGAAGGGTTGCAAGACCTCCGGGCGGCGGCTTGCTCGACACTCTGATCATCGGAGCCATGGACAACAAGCGAGAACTTATCGCTGCATCGCTCGCCGAACGCGCAGATGGCACGGTCTTGCCTCTGCGCAAGATACTGGAAGATGTCGATATCGACGCGATGGCGGTCAGCCATAGCAACGCGGCATTTGCCAAACTCGACTGGTTTGAGCTCAATCAGATCATCTTCACCAAGGCCCCGGACCAGGACGATCCCTTCACGCTCTTCAAAAACAACCCTGCGCAGCAGGTCGGCCTCGTCGACTATTATTATGAGCTGTCGCCGGATTTTTCCCACATCCGGATCAGCGCGGAAATTTCACTGGCCCGTCAGAGCAAGAAGAAAAGCGCCGAGACGCCTCCGGCTTACCAGGTTTTCTTCCGTCAGAATCTGATCAGTATCGTCCAGTTGCACACACGTTCCTACGAGCATTACGAAAATGTCGCGAGCTGGAGCGCGGATGACGGAAACCTTGCAAAAGAGGCGCTGACCGCAGCCTTTGTCCAGATGGAACAACTGATCCCCTTCGCGCTCGGTCTCGGCAAATCGGACATCGACAGCTACAGCTCCAAAAAGCGCGAAAAAGCTTTTGGCGCCGGGCTATATGGACCGCTGATCAAACGCGGCGAAAACGGCGCCGGCGATATTCTTATCTGGAATGATGGCCTGACCCACATCCAGACATTGCCAGCGGGTGGCTGAAGATCGGCTGGGCGTGTACCAACTAGGCGCTTGAAAGCGGGACAATCGTGAACCGGATAGTATGACGAGCGGCATGGTTGCGCAAAATCACCCTTGCTCCAACGCCTACCGACTTCACATGTTCGAAATTGCCTAATGACAAGCGGTCAACGCGCTGCAAGATTCTAGCAACTGCTCTTTGATCTTTAAGCATATTCAACTATCGAACAAAAGTCTGCGTGCGAGTGATTTCGACCATTGGCCCATTAACGCGAAACAAATCCTATCTGTCTAATATAGTAGACAAGTCGACCGTAAAGGTCAGTTCTCCCAAACCCGAGTCCTGCATGCGGACCGATCTTTCTGCCCTTCCGTACATGGCTCACAATCTCGACGTCTAGTGGAGCAAAGTTGAGGAGCGGCCCGCGATAAGTGGGGGTTAGAGAAATTAGTCAGGGTGGCTTGAACCAAGCCAAAAGCCTCTACCAGGATTTTCCGCGCCGCCTTTTGAGTCTCTTCCGCACAACAACAATGACCGCACTCACCCCGACAACCAGCAACGCGATCAGAGCATAAGCCACCATCGTCCGGATTTGCACTCTAGCGCCCGCCCTGCGCGGCGTCGCTCTCGGTTTCCTCGGCAAATTCCTGGGTGATTTCCGCGTCCAGCCTGTCGCGCGGACTGACGTGGCCGGCCTCGCGTTTCTCGGCCTGAATCGCTTCCAGCCCCCAGGCCTTCGCCGCAGCGGCGGCGACCTTGCGGCGGCTTTCGAGCGGGTCATTGGTGGCCAGATCGAGCTGGCGCGCTTCCTGTTCACGGCAGGTGGATGCTTTTACACGCATAAGGGGTGCCCTTCCGGTCCGGTCATTTCCCGCGGTTGCTCTTGATATTCTCAAGACCGGCGACGACACCCGCCTTACCCGACGGGTTGGAAGCGTTGTTCTTGACCTTGGCGGCCTTGGGCTTGCGGATTTCCTTGTTCGATTTCTTCTGCGACTTGGCCATGATATTTCCTTCCAGAGGGTTTTGCGGACGGCAGCCGCCGGCTTCGCTCCAGACAAGGAGGCGGCGGGTCGGCTGTCGGCGAACAACGTCAAACAAATGGGCTGCGAATAGGTCCTGCCTCAGGAAAGCCGCTCAGAGTTATTTCTGACCGTGAAGAGACAATGCCGGTGCGGAGCGCGATTGCGCGGTCGCACGGGCCTGTTCCCGATATAGGGAGGGATAGGGGCTATTGTAAGGCGCGATGACAGAAACAGCCCGTCTGCGACCGGAAGGCTGTTGACCGTGGCGGCTGGCAGCAATGCTACAGTATAGCGTCGCCCAGGCCCATCATCTTGCCATTGGTGACAATTACCCGGTCGCCCAGTTTTGCCTGTTCGAACAGAAGCCGTGCAAATTCCAGCGGCACACCGATGCAGCCCCGCGTCCCCCAGCCCCATTTGACATCGGAAGCATGGATGGCGACGCCGTCATTGGTCAGCCGCATCATATAAGGCATCGGCGACCCGTAGATATTCGAGACATGGTCCTTGTTCTTCTGCGTGATCGGAAAGACGCCGGTCGGAGTCGGCTTTCTGGAATCACCAAAGGTGATCACCGCGGCACCGATTTCATAGCCAGCGCGGAAGACGGAAATGCTCTCGGCCTTGAGATCGACGGTGACGACCAGTTCGCCATCCGGCACGCCCTCGTCGTCCCATTTATAATAGCCATGGACGAAAGGCTCGTCGATCTGGAGGATGCGCTTGACCACGAACCTGTCGCTCAGCGGCAGTTTTTCGGCAATGTCCACAGGCTCGGCGATCTCTGGTTCGACCAGGGCAGCATTTTGGACAACCGGTTCGGCCACCGCATTCTCGCTGGCCACCGGCGCCGGACGCGCGGAAGAGGATTCGGCGTCGGCGCGGGTCAGCCCCATGACCAGCATCGCGAATATCGCAAATGCCGTCAGCAGCAAAACCGAGGCGCTCACCCGATAGGCTATTTTTTCGACCATCGCTCATACTCCGTAAGTTAACGGAGTGTTTACCATGGATTTGTCGCAAGAAACGGGCGATTTTTCCGCCGTCCCGCAGCGGTACGATGGTTTCCGGTTTATTAAGGGGCAGCGTTAACGGGCCGATCATTGGGGCACCCGCACCGGCAGGTGCCCATGATTTTGCTCTCTCGCGCGGAAAAGTCCTTCCGCTGGACAGGGATTAGCGAGTCTAGAAGACCGCTTTTGCTTCGGCTTCCTTCATCATCGCCTTGCGCACCATCGGTATCGGCGGGCCACCATAGCTGAGGAATTCGTCATGAAATTCCTTCCAGCCGGCGGTCGCACCATTTTCACCGGCCTTCTGCTCGGCAAAATGGGCATCGGTCCAGTCCTCGCGCAACCTGCGGATCATCAGCTTGCCCATTGTGTAATTGAGATAGGCCGGATCATAGGTTCCGCGCGCCGCCTGCTGGGTCGCGTTGCCGAGATCCTGGTAACATTCCTTCCGGAACATATCGAGGCTCTGCTCGACCGTCATCCCGCGTGCGTGCAGGCCGATGGCCGACAGATAGCGGCAATTGCGCAACAGCGCGTTGGACAGCTGCCCGATTTTGGTCTCCGGATCGCCATCGTGCAGGCCGGCCTCAATCATCATCTCCTCGGTATAATGGGCCCAGCCCTCGGCAAAGGCATAGCCGACGAACAATTTCCCGAAGACCGATTTGGCCCGGTTGCTGTGCAGGAAGTTGAGGAAATGGCCGGGCCAGACTTCGTGGATCGAGGTGCCGAGCAGGTCCATCTTGCCGGGAATATAGGCGGCTCTTGTGGCTTCGTCCCACGACGGGTCCGGCGGCGAGATATAATAGACGCTCGGCAGGCCGGTTTCGTACGGGCCCGGAATGTCGATATAGGCGCTATTCTGTCTGTTATAGGGCGGCGATTCCTCGACCTGCGCGACTTCCGTGCCGGGAATGCTCACCAGATCCTTCTCGATCAGAAATGCGCGCAGCGGCGGCAATTGGTCACGGGCTTCCTGCACCGGGCCTTTCTCGGGTTTGTTAGCCGCCATTTTCGCAAAACAGTCGACAATGCTCGCGCCCGGCGCAAAGGCAGCGCAAGCCTTGGCCAAGGCTGCCTGATTGCGCTTGAGATCGGCCCGGCCGATCGCCTCCAGCTCGTCGAGCGAGATATTGACACCCTCGGTCTTGCTCACCATCGCCGCGAATGTCTCGGCACCCAGCGCATAGCCGTCCCTGGTCGCCGGAACCGAACCGATATGGCCGGCCAGATCCTTCATCGCCGCAGCCGCAGCGGCGGCAGCGATATCAAATTGCTGTTGCAGTTCGCTGTCCTTCACCTCGGCAAAGGCGGCCTTGGCGTCGCCGGTGAAATAATCCGCAAATCCGCCAAAAGCGGCCTGCCCGAATTTCAGATAGGTTTCCGGCAAAGGCAATTGCAGATTGTCCTTGATCTGCGCGGCTGCCGCCGGGACGGCATTGGCATATTGGATGAAGGCCTTCATCCGCGTTTCGACATCGGCATAGGGCCGGGCAATATAGACATTGGGGTCCAGCGCGCCGACATAATAGGCGGGATTCCGGTGCGGTGCATCGGCGGTCTCCAGCCAGAAAAGCTCGCCCTCCATCACGCTGACCAGATAGTCCCGCTCGAACAGCTCCGCTTCACTGAGCTCTGCCGCGTCGATCGCCTGCGCCTCCGTTATCGCCTGCTTGCGAATATCAATTGCCTTTTTCAGGCCTGCCTCGCTCCAGTCGGGCAGCTGGCCGTCAAATTCATGTTTGCCCTGATAGACAGCAAATGTCGGGTTGGCGGGGAAATAGCCGTCCAGAAAGCGGGACAAATAGCTGCCCCAGACACTGCTCTGGTCAATCTCCATCGCGGCAACCGGTGCATCCTCTACCTTCTTGCAGCCGGTCACCGTCAAAGCCGCCAGCGATACCGCCAGCATCAGATTGCGCATCTTCATTTCTGTCTCCCCGGGGAATATGTCTGCCGACGACAGACTGGCATAATCGCCAGAGGCTTGGCCAGCGCTATTCGACGAAAGGCAATCGGCAAAATTCCAGTGCCGGCGCACGAATTGATTGCAGCGTCTTGCGGCAATCGCTAGCAGCATCCGGTGATCAGCTCCGCACCGCATCCCTTCACTATCGCCAATTATCGCTACCTCTGGTTCTCGCGACTGGCATCGATGTTTGCGCTCTACGCGATGATGCTGATCCTCGGCTGGCAGGCCTATAATCTGGCGCGCGAAAGCATGGGGGTCAGCGCCTCGGCCGGGATTTTGGGACTGCTCGGGCTGTTGCAATTCGTGCCCTTGTTCATTCTGACGCCGCTGGTCGGCTGGGTCGCCGACCATATGGACCGCCGCTGGATCGCGCGCATCGTTCTGGCGGCCCAGGCACTGATAGCGCTGGCCCTCGGCCTGCTGACCGCGACTGGCGGGATCACGCTCTGGACCATCTATATCATCGCGGTGCTGCTCGGCATCTGCCGCGCCTTTCTCGGCCCGGCGATCAGCTCGCTCGCGCCCAATCTGGTCCCGAAAGCGTCGCTGCCGCGTGCCATCGCGCTGTCGACCATAGCCTGGCAGGTCGGCGTCATTGCCGGTCCGGGCATGGCGGGGCCGCTCTACAAGGTCGATGCCGCCCTGCCCTATTTCGTCTGCGCAGGTCTCTACAGCCTGGCAACGCTGGCGATATTCCTGATTGGCCCGGTGCCGCGCCCGGAAGCGGACAAGACCAGAGGCCCTTTGCAGCAAGTCAGTGACGGCATGGCCTATGTCTGGACCAACAAGCTGGTGCTGGGCGCAATCACGCTCGATCTGCTGGTCATGTTCCTCGCCGGCGCCACGGCGATGATCCCGGTCTTTGCCAAGGACATATTGAATGCCGGAGAAATCGGCCTGTCGCTGCTTGCCGCCTCGCCGGCGGTCGGCGCGGTGATTGTCGCGCTGATCTTCTCCTTCGCCCCGCTCAGCAAGAATGTCGGCAACAGCATGCTCGCGGCGATGGCGGTGTTCGGTCTCGGCACCATCGGCTTTGGCCTCAGCACCAATCTCTACCTGTCGATGGCCTGTCTCGGCCTCTGCGGCGCCGCCGACATGTTCGGCGTCTATGTCCGCGGGTCGCTGATCCAGCTGCACACGCCGGACGCCAAGCGCGGGCGGGTCGGCGCGGTCAGCCAGATGACGATCAGCGCATCCAATGAACTGGGCGATGCATTGTCCGGCGGCCTGGCCGTGTTGGTCGGCCCGATTGCCGCCATTGTAGCGGGCGGTGCCGGTGCTATAGTGGTCACCGGACTCTGGTCGCGCCTGTTCCCGCAACTGGGCGCTGCCAAGACTTTTGATCCGCCGGAGGACCTGCAGAGGGAACCGGCAAAAGAATGAAAAGATAAACAGGAGCGCAGGATAATGATTGCCAATAATATTCTCGAAACCATCGGAAACACACCGCATATCAAGATGCAGCGGCTGTTCGGCGACGCCAATGTCTGGATCAAGTCCGAACGTTCCAACCCTGGCGGATCGATCAAGGACCGGATCGGTCTGGCGATGATCGAGGCGGCCGAGAAATCCGGCGCGCTGAAACCCGGCGGTACAATCATCGAACCGACATCGGGCAATACCGGCGTCGGTCTTGCGATGGTCGCGGCGGTCAAGGGCTATACGCTGGTTCTGGTGATGCCCGAATCGATGTCGCTCGAACGCCGGCGGCTGATGCTCGCTTATGGCGCGACCTTCGACCTCAGCCCGAAGGAAAAGGGCATGAAGGGCGCAATCGAGCGGGCGCAGGAACTGGTCGACCAGACGCCCGGTGCCTGGATGCCGCAGCAATTTGAAAATCCGGCCAATTTCGAAGTGCACAAACGCACCACCGCGATCGAAATTCTCAATGACTTCAAGGACAACCCGCTGGATGCGATCATCACCGGTGTCGGCACCGGCGGCCATATCACTGGCGTGGCCGAAGTGCTGAAGGAACATTGGAGCCATCTGAAAGTCTATGCGGTCGAACCGACGGCTTCCCCGGTGATCAGCGGCGGTCAGCCCGGCCCGCACCCGATCCAGGGCATCGGCGCCGGCTTCATTCCCGGCAATCTGCACACGCAGAGCATCGACGGCGCGATCCAGGTCGACCCTGCCGATGCCAAGGCCATGGCCCTGAGAGCGGCCAGCGAGGAAGGTATGCTGGTCGGCATTTCCTCAGGCGCGACTCTGGCGGCGATCGCGCAGAAGCTTCCGGAACTGGGCGACGGCGCGAAAGTGCTCGGCTTCAACTATGACACCGGCGAGCGCTATCTCTCCGTGCCAGAGTTTTTGCCCGAAGAATGAGCTCGATAGAGGTCCAGCAATTCACCTACCGGCATGGTGATGTGGAATTGGCCGGCTATATGGCGCAGCCCAGCCGCTATCCGCGGGCCGGCATATTGATCGTGCCGACCATCGCCGGACCGACCAAGCTGATGCATGATCGCGCCCGCTGGCTCGCTTCCCTGGGCTATAGCGCGATGGTCTGCGACCTCTATGGCAAGGGCCATGTCGAGGACATGCGTGAAGCCCGCAAACTGGCCGACGAGCTGCGCGCCGATGCCGAATATTATCGCGACCGCTTCCGCTGCGCGCTCGCCGAATTGCGTACGCGGTCGAAGCTGGCGAACAACCGGATTGCCGCGATCGGCTATTGCATGGGCGGCGAGATCGTTCTGGAAATGGCGCGCGGCGGCGAGGATATCGCGCTGGTGGTCAGCTTCCACGGACTGCTGGCCACACCGCTTCCGGCCAAGCGCGGGACGATCAAGGCGCGCCTTCTGGTCTGCCATGGCCGGGCCGACCCGCTCGTTCCGCCGAAGCAGGTGCGGGATTTTCTCGAGGAAATGGACATTGCGGGGGCAGATTGCCACATGCATATCTATTCCGGCGTGCTCCACGGATTCACTGACATCAGCAGCAATTCCCGAGCCGTCGAGGCGGTCCGCTATAACGCTTCGGCCGACCGGCAAAGCAAGGCGGCCATGCTCAGCATGTTCGACGAGCTTTTCGAGAATAAAAAAACACCGGACCGATATTAGGCCCGGTGTTCCAGTTGCTTTCGGACGGTTCGTCTAGTCCGGCTCGCCGTCGCCGTCATTGTCGAGCAGATCGGGCTGACCATCGCCATCGCTGTCCCAGGCATCGGGCTGTCCGTCACCGCTGCGGTCCCACGCATCCATCAGACCGTCACCATCAGTGTCGATGGTCGGTGCCGGGATTTCCGATGGCGTCTCGTCGGTGGTTTCCGGTTCGGCCGCATGGGCTGCAACCGAAAGTCCCAGTCCGGCGCCGATCAGAAATGGTGTCATCCGGCGCAGACGTTTCTGGCTATTGTTGGAATGCATTGCATATACTCCTTATGCATATCATTCCCCTGTCACGAAATGTGCTGACGGATTTGGCGCGGCGGGTCCAGCAACCTTCGACCATATGTTCGAAAGCGGCGCTAAATAGCTGATTTACCGCCAGCTATCGACAAATAAACACCATTCGTCGTGGCAGATCCACAAGCTCGCTTTTGACAGAATTTCGGCAACAGTTTGTCGAATTATCGTCACATTCTGCAATATAATTGGAAAAAGGGGTCCGGAATTTTTCAACTGAAAGATTGCTAGCCATGTCTACCCAGGACCAGCGCCCCGCTTCCCCCGCCACCACAGACCGGCCGCTTATCATCAGGATCGGCAAGAGGCTGCGCGGCACGATGAACCGGATATCGAGGGACCAGTCGAAAATCCCGACCGAGCCGGTCCTCCCGGCGAGCGCCTTTCCATGGACCAATCGCCTCGCCGAAAAGTGGCAGACCATCGCCGCGGAAGCAGCCGCCATCCTGCGCCATCGCGATGCCGTACCACCGCTCCGGGAAATTTCACCCGATCACGCGCGGATTGCGGGCGACGGCAACTGGCGCTCCTTCTTTCTGGTCGGCTATGGCTATGAAGTGGCGGAAAATTGCACCCGCGCGCCGGTCACGGCGGAACTGGTGCGCCAGATACCCGATCTCAACTCGGCTTTCTTCTCGATATTGGAGCCCGGAGCGACCATCCCCCGCCATCGCGGGGTAACCCGTGGTCTGGTGACCTGCCACCTCGGCCTGATCATTCCCGACCGGGCGGAGCAATGCGCGATGCAGGTCGAGGATATCGATCTCCACTGGGAAGCCGGCAAATGGCTGATCTTTGACGACAGCTATTTTCACGAGGTGCACAATGCAACGGATCAGCGCCGGGTCATCCTGCTGCTGCAGGTAAAGCGTCCGATGCGACTGCTGGGCCGGCTCGCCAATGATCTGGCATTATGGGGCATTCGCCGGTCACCCTTTGTACAGGATGCCCGGCGAAACCTTCATATGTGGGAAAATGCCTATCGGCAGGCGGAACGGAACGAAGCCGCCTGATCAGCGCGTTCAGGCAACCGCGAACATGTCCGGGTCGAGCGCCATGATCGAGTCGGCACCGCCTTCGATCTTGCGACGCAAGGCGCCCGCGTCCGGCATGAACCGCTCGGCGAAATATTGCGCGGTGACCAGCTTGGCCTCGTAATATTTCGGATTGTCGGTGCCGGCGTCGAGAGCCGCCTGCGCCGCCTTGCTCATCCGCAGCCACATCAGACCCAGCGAGACGATGCCCATGATGTGCATATAATGATAAGCACCGGCGCCGGCGTTGTTCGGATTGGCCATGCCGTGCTGCATGAACCACATGGTGGCTTTCTGCAGCTCGCCATTGGCCTTTTCCAGCGCTTCGGCAAATCCGGACAGTTTCTCGTGTCCCTTGGCTTCGGCGATCTCGTCGCTGACAACCTTGAAAAAGGCCTGAACCGCGCGGCCGCCATTTTGGCCAAGCTTGCGGCCAACAAGGTCCATCGCCTGAATACCATTGGTGCCTTCATAGATCATCGCAATCCGCGCATCGCGCACGAACTGTTCCATGCCCCATTCCTGGATATAGCCATGTCCGCCATAGACCTGCTGCGAATCGGTGGCGACCTGATAGCCCTTGTCGGTGCCATAGCCCTTGATGACCGGGGTCAGCAGGCTGACCAGATCGTCGGCCATCTGCCGTTCTTCCTCGGTCTCTGCCTTGTCGGCCAGATCAACCTGCAACGCACCCCAGAGTACCAGCGCACGCATCGATTCGGTAAAGGCCTTGCCGTCCATCAGCATCCGGCGAACGTCCGGATGGACGAACAGCGTGTCGGCTTTTTCTTCCGGATCCTGCGCACCGGTCAGCGCCCGGCCCTGCCGGCGGTCACCGGCATAGATCACGGCATTCTGATAGGCGATTTCGCCCTGCGCCAGACCCTGCAGGCCAACGCCCAGCCGCGCCGCGTTCATCATGATGAACATCGCGCGCAGGCCCTTATTCTCTTCGCCGACCATATAGCCGGTCGCGCCGTCATAGTTCATCACACAAGTCGCATTGCCGTGGATGCCCATTTTTTCCTCGATCGAGCCGCAGCTAACGCCGTTGCGTTCGCCCAGCGAGCCGTCTTCGTTGACCAGGAATTTCGGTACGATGAACAGCGAGATGCCTTTGGAGCTGTCGGGAGCGCCCGGAGTCTTCGCCAGCACGAGGTGGATGATATTCTCCGCCATGTCATGTTCGCCGGCAGAGATGAAAATCTTCTGGCCGGTGATCGCATAATGGCCGCCGGGCATGGGTTCGGCCTTGGTCCGGATCAGGCCCAGATCGGTGCCGCAATGCGCCTCGGTCAGGTTCATCGTTCCGGTCCATTTGCCGGAAATCATCTGGGTCGCATAGGTCTGCTTCTGCTCTTCGCTGCCCTCGGTGAGGATCGAGGCAATCGCGCCCTGCGTCAGGCCGCTGTACATTTCCAGCGCCTGGTTGGCCGAGACCATGAATTCCATGACCGCATTGCCGACCACACGGGGCAGGCCCTGGCCGCCGAATTCTTCCGGCGAAGACAAGGTCGTCCAGCCGCCATCGGTCAGCTGCTGATAGGCTTCCTTGAAACCCTTTGGCGTGGTGACCGATCCGTCTTCATGACGGGTGCAGCCTTCCTCGTCACCCGACTGGTTCAGCGGATGCAGGACTTCGGCCGAAAAACGGCCCGCTTCGGTCAGGATCGCGTCGACCATTTCCGGCGTGGCATTTTCAAAGCCCGGGAGATCGGAATAATTTTCAAGGCCTAGGACCTCGTTCAGGATGAACCGGACTTCGCCGACCGGCGCGGTATAACTGGGCATGATTTTCTACTTTCTACTCAAATGGGGGTGCCGGACATTACCGGCGACTATCCTCTATTGCTGCTGTGCTTTGGCGTCGGCCATGGCCTCCTGCACAGTCTTTATGAAGCCGGTCAGTTCCTTGATCGAACTGTCGATATCGGCGCGTTGTTTCTTCAGCGTGTCGACCTTTTCCTGGCATTTCGCGATGGTGACCTGCATCTGTGTCTTCCGGCCATCGCCGAGATCGTAAAGATCGATCATGTCGCGGATTTCGGTCAGGCTGAACCCGACATTCTTGGCCCGCATGATCCAGGCCAGACGGGCCCGGTCGCGTTTGGTATAAATGCGCGACAGACCCTTGCGGTGCGGGGCGATCAGCCCCTCGTCCTCGTAGAATCGCAAGGCCCGTGCGGTAACACCAAATTCGTCCGACAGGTCGGATATTGTATAGGTTTCCCGGTTTTTCAGGTCGGGCGTGTCGATTTCGGCATGGCTTTGTTGCTGTGACATGGCCACCGTATAGCTTACGCTAACGTAAACGTCAATGTTAGCCGCCGGGACAAAGATTCTCGAAATCGCGACCGCTGGTGGAACGGGCCACCGCGTCGCCCTCGCCGACCATATAGAAACTGACGCCTTCGAAACCGGCACGGGGGCTGCAATAGCTTGAGCAGGTCTCCGGCAGGCTGCCCGGCAATTCCAGCTCGACCCCGTCGAACCGGGCCGAGAAGCGGCAGGTTTCTTCGCTGTTGAGGGTGATCCGGACCGTTTCCCCCTCCCGCTCGGCCTCGCCCAGCCCTTCGCATTTGGTCTCCGGCCCGAACACCGCGATCATGCCGATCTGATAGCCATTCTCGTCATTGCCGACCGCGCAGAACCGGTCGGTCCCCAGATCGCTGCGCCGTTCGAAAGCGCCGGACAGGGTGACATTGCGTACATCGGGAATAACGCCGGCATCGATCGCCGCCTGCTCCAGCGGCGGGAGTTCGGTATCGGCCTGCTCGGCCTTCGGTTGCTGCTGGCCACAGCCCGCCAGCAATATCGGCAACAATATTGCGGCGAAGCGACTCAAGCGACCGGCTCCAGCTTGCCGTCGACAATCTTGCGGTAAAAACAGCTTCTCTGGCCCGTGTGACAGGCCGGACCAGCGGCCACCGCCTTGATCCACAGCGCATCCTGATCGCAATCGATGCGCATCTCGGTCACCGTCAAAATATTGCCCGAAGTTTCGCCCTTCTTCCAGAGGCACTGCCGGCTCCGGGAATAGAAATGTGCCACACCGCTTTCCTGGGTCAGTTGCAGGGCCTCGGCATTCATATGGGCGAGCATCAGCAACTCGCCGGACGAATCGTCGCTGACAACAGCGGTGATCAGGCCGTTCGAATCATATTTCGGCTGCAGCAGGCTTCCGGTCTCGGGATCATCTTCAATTTTGCTCATGCCAGTGGATTAAGACCCGATCCGGTCGCGCGCAACGGCTAAAGGCGCAATTGATCCAGCCCGCAGCTGCCCGATCACGCAATATTATGATTTTATGACATTGGGGGCAGACAAAGCGACCTTTCAAACCTATATGGCAGGCATCGCGCGCCCGACCAATTACATGCCAGGTGAGATATGCTGACAACCCACCCGTTTGAAGATGACAAGCTGCGGGAAGAGTGTGGCGTTTTTGGCGTCGCCGGTATCGACGACGCCGCCGCCATGGTCGCGCTCGGTCTGCACGCTCTACAGCATCGCGGTCAGGAAGCCGCCGGCATCACCTGCCGCAACGGCAAGGAATTCTACAGCCACCGCGCCCTTGGTCCGGTGGCCGGCAATTTCGACAGCGAGGAAGTGATCAACCGTCTGCAGGGCGATTCGGCCTGCGGCCATGTCCGCTATTCGACCACCGGTGCCGGCACCTTGCGCAACGTCCAGCCGCTCGAGGCCGACCTCGCGTCCGGCGGTTTTGCGATCGCCCATAATGGCAATATTTCCAACGCGCTGGCCTTGCGGGACGAGCTCGTCCGCCACGGTTCGATATTCCAGTCGACCAGCGATACCGAAGTCATCATCCATCTGGTCGCGACATCCAAATATCGCACCCTGCTCGACAAGTTCATCGACGCGCTGAAACAGGTCGAAGGCGCCTATTCGCTGATCTGCATGACCGCCGAAGGGATGATCGCCTGCCGCGATCCGCTCGGCATCCGCCCGCTGGTGATGGGCAGGATCGGCGAAGCCTATGTTTTCGCTTCCGAAACCGTCGCACTTGATCTGGTCGGCGCGGAATATGTTCGCAGCGTCGATCCCGGCGAACTGATCGTCGTCACCAACGGCGAACTGCGCTCGCACCGCCCCTTTCCCGACAATCAGGCACGGCCCTGCATTTTCGAACATGTCTATTTCTCGCGCCCCGATTCGATTGTCGACGGCAGCTCGGTCTACAGCGTGCGCAAGGGAATCGGCGCGCAACTGGCGATCGAAAGTCCGGTCGTCGCCGATTATGTGATTCCTGTGCCGGACAGCGGCACTCCGGCAGCGCTCGGCTTTTCCGAAGAATCGGGCATTCCCTTCGAACTGGGCATCATCCGCTCGCATTATGTCGGCCGGACGTTCATCCAGCCGGGCGACGGCGTCCGCCATCTCGGGGTGAAGCTCAAACACAATGCCAACCGGCCTCTGGTCAACGGGAAAAAGATCGTGCTGGTGGACGATTCGATCGTCCGCGGAACCACCAGCTTGAAAATCGTGCAGATGATGCGCGAAGCTGGCGCTTCGGAAGTCCATATGCGGATCGCCAGCCCGCCGACCATGCACAGCTGCTTTTACGGCGTGAACACGCCGAAGCGGGAAAAACTGCTCGCGGCCCGCAAATCGATCGAGGAAATGCGCGAGTTCATCCAGGCGGACAGCCTGGCCTTCGTCTCCATTGACGGTCTTTACCGCGCTGCCGGCGAAGACACGCGCCACGATCTCCAGCCGCAATATTGCGATGCCTGCTTTACCGGCGCCTATCCGACCGTCCTCACCGATCGCGATGGCGAGGAAGAACCCGACCAGCTCAGCATGCTCAACGAGCGTTCCGACTCCTCGGGCACCGCGCGGGACCATGAACCGTCCGGCGATCTGCCCCGCCTCAAGCAATCAGCGAACTGACCATGAAATTTGCAGGCCAACTGGCGCTCGTTACGGGTGCAAGCCGCGGTATCGGTGCGGCAACGGCGCTGGCACTGGCGCGCGAAGGCGCCCATGTCGTGATCACCGCGCGCAGCGCCGATGGTCTGGAAAAGATCGAGGAGCAGATTCACAATGCCGGTGGCAGCGCCACGATCGCCCCGCTCGACCTGACCGATGGCGACAGTATCGGGCGTCTGGCCACCGCGATTGCCGGCCGCTGGGACGGGCTCGACATTCTCGTGCTCAACGCCGCAATGCTGGGGACCCTCGCACCGGTGCCGGCGATTGACGGCAAGGAATTCAACAACGTCCTGACGCTCAACCTGATCGCGCAGCAGGCGCTGATCGCCGGCTTCGATCCGATGCTGCGCAAGAGCGAAAACGCCCGGGTTGTGGCCATGACCAGCAGCGTCGGCCGCAAGCCGCGGGCATTTTGGGGCGCTTATGGTGCATCGAAGGCCGCGCTTGAGACACTTTTGCTCAGCTATGGTGAAGAAATGCGCAATTTGGGCAAGATTCGCACGGCCATTGTCGACCCCGGCCGCACCCGCACCGAAATGCGGGCGAGCGCCTATCCGGGCGAGGATCCGGCCAGTGTCAAACTCCCCTCGGTCGTCGCCGACCGGCTGGTGGAAATACTCGCCAGCGATTTCGACACCGGCGAGCATTTCCAGATCAGCTGACGGAATCAGCTCTGCGGCGGCTCGGCTGCCACATATTTTTTCACCGCTTCGAAAAAGGCGATCCGCTGGTTCTTCTGCGTGTCGGGTGATGCGCTCGGCCAGTTGCCATTGGTCGCGATGACCAGTTTCTGCGCCGGGTCAATGAAAATGCCCTGGCCGAAAATGCCCTGGCCGCCGAAACTGCCGTCGTCGAAAGTCCACCACTGATAGCCATAGCCACGGCCCGGCACGCCGATGTCCGCCTGTTTCGTGCCGGCCTTTTCGAACCAGCCTTCGGGCACAACCGACGTCTCGCCGATCTTGCCGCCATTCATCGCAAACTGGCCGAACAGGGCATAATCCCGCACCGTCGCGGATATGCAGCAGCCGCCGATTTCCTTGCCGCCCTCGTTGAGCAGCCATTCGGCATCCTGCCCCATTCCATAAGGTTTCCAGACCTTTTCGGACAGATATTCAGACAAAGTCTTACCTGTTGCCTTGGCCACCAGCACGCCGATCAAATTGGTTTCACCGGTATTATATTGCCAGCGGGTGCCCGGCGTCGCGTCATTCTCCAGCGTCTTCATATAGACGATGATCGGATCCATGCCGTCGACCGGCTTGGTGTTGTTGAACAGAGCCACATCGGATTTCGGATCGGCATAATCCTCGTTCCATTTCACGCCCGATGTCATGGTCAGCAGTTGCAACACCGTTACCCCGTCATAGCCGCTGCCCTTCAGCTCCGGGATATAAGCGGTCAGCGGATCGTCGATCGACTTGATAAAACCGTCCTTGATCGCGGCGCCGACCAGCGTCGAGACCAGCGATTTGGCGACAGAGAAGGAAGTCCAGCGTTCGTCCTGTTCAAAATCGCGCCGATATTCTTCCTTGCGGATCTTGCCATCCTGCAGAATGACCATGCCGGCCAGCCTTTGCTGCTCCATATAGTCGTCGATCGACAGCCTTTCGCCGGCGACCTCGAAACTGTCCGGCAGTGGATTTCCGGCCTCCAGTTCCCGCGGATTATCGCCGGCGGCGATGGTGTTGGAGGGCACCAGCACGTCCATCATCCGGAAAGCCTTGTCGCGCTGCGCATCGGTCCAGAACAGGATATTCTTGTCGGTCGGCAGGCCGGCCGCATCGGCCGCGACCTTCTGCACCTGTTCGCAAGCCGTCAAGCTGATACAGGCGACGCCCAGCATCGCCAGTTTTCCGATAAATTTCATTATTTCCGTTCTCCCACTCTTATTCTGTTTTTATCAGCGTCACTTGCGCGACATCGATGCCGCCGCCACGAAAACCGCCTTCGCAATAGGTCAGATAGAAACGCCACAGACGGACGAATTTCTCGTCAAACCCGGAAGGCAGATCGCCGCGCTCGACCGCGTCGTCAAACCGCTCGCGCCAGATTTTCAATGTCTTCGCATAATCGAGGCCAAAATTCTTCTGGTCGGTCCATTGCAGGCCGCGTTCCTCGGCCAGCGCCCGGAACCGGCTCTCCGACAGCAGCATGCCGCCGGGGAAAATATAGGTCTGGATGAAGTCTGCGCTGCTCGCATATTGTTCGAAAATATCGTCGGCGATCGCGATATATTGCAGCGCCGCTCGCCCGCCGGGTTTCAGGTTGCGGGCGATGCAGTCGAGAAAATCAGGCCAATATTGCTGGCCGACCGCCTCCACCATCTCGACGCTGGCAATGGCATCATATTGACCGTCGATATCGCGATAATCCTGTATCAGATAGCCCGCCTCGGGATGATGCTCCCGCGCCCAGGCGGTCTGCTCGTCGGACAGCGAAATGCCGGTCACGTCCAGCCCGTGATCGCGCGCCAGACTGCCCGACAGCGCACCCCAGCCGCAGCCTATTTCCAGCACGCTATCGCCCGACCGCGTTGCCAACCGCTGCGCTATGGCAGCGATCTTGTTGCGTTGGGCCTGCTCCAGACTGTCCGTTTCGCTGGCAAAAATCGCGCTGGAATAGATCATGTTCTCGTCCAGCCAGAGCCGGTAGAAATCATTGCCCAGATCATAATGATATTGGATATTCTGCCGCGCCCGGCGTTTGTCGTTGTCGCGTTTCGTGTGCCGCCGCCGGACCACCCAGTTGAACAGACCGGAGGCCCGTCCGGTGCTTTTCAGCCCGTCGCGGTTGCGGGTGAACAGGTCAAAGACCGGCACCAGATCGGGACTGTCCCATTCGCCCAGTTCCCATGCGCGGTACCAGCCGACCGAACCGCTGTTGATCAGCCGCAGCAACGCGTTCCAGCTATGCAGATTGACCTCTGCCATCGGCCCTTCGCCCCGCCCGCCCAATATCCGCGTCGTCCCGTCGGGCAGCTTGCCCTCGAACGTGCCATGATCCAGCCCGGCATCGATGCGGTCGAGAATATGGTGAAAGCCGGGCGCGAACAGGCGCGCGAAAAAGCCCCCGCCGGTGGCGAATCTTTTGCGCCTGTCCAGCAGATGCTGGCCGCGTTTGGGGGTTTCGACGTTCATGCGCGCAAATATGGACCAGCGCTAAGCGCTTGGCAACGTAGAACTATCCCTACGACCGGTGATCGCTCAGCTTCCCGGCGCGGCAGCCGAACCCGCCAATATGCCGCCATCAATATTCAGTTCCGATCCGGTGATATAGGTCGCTTCGTCCGATGCCAGCAGCACCGCAATCGCGGCCACTTCGCTGTCCTTGCCGAACCGTTGCAGCGGCGTGTCGCGGACCAGCGCCTTTTCCGAGGCCTCCCGCGCGTCACCCTCGCCCAGCATCGGTTCCCACATCGGCGTCATGATCGCGGCGGGGTGGATCGAGTTGCAGCGAATCTGCCAGCCCTGCTGCGCGCAATAAAGCGCGACCGACTTGCTGTGATTGCGGATGGCGGCCTTGGACGAAGCATAAGCCGCAGCCCCCGGTATCCCGACCAGCCCGGAGCGCGACGATATATTGATGATCGATCCCGCGCCCTTGTCCTTCATCGCCTTTATCGCGTAGCGACAGCCGAGGAAGGTGCCGTCAAGATTGACCCGATGGACCGCGCGCCAGTCTGCCAGCGAAGCATTTTCCGGATCATGCGGCCCCACGCCCTTTTCAAAACCGGTGATCCCGGCATTATTGACGACGACATCGGCGGCAGGATGCAAGCTGGCGAGCCGGTCCCAGTCCGCTTCCTGCTCCACGTCGAGCAGCAATGTGTCGCAGCCGAGTTCTTCCCCGACGGCCTGCAGCACGTCGGCATCGCAGTCGGTGAGCAGAACCGTCGCTCCCTCTTCGACGAAAGCCTTGGATATAGCCTTGCCAATACCGCGGGCGGCGCCGGTGATGATGCAAAATTTTCCTGATAGTCTGTTCATAAGAGGTCCTGAATATAGGTGTCAAAATGTCCAGCCCGTCGGACTGGAGAGAATATTCTGATATTGCCTGACGGCGACCTACTTGTTCATCGACCCGATATCCCTTGATCTGCGCGCCAACAATATCGGCTTGCCGCGCGCATTTCAATCCCCGAGATCATTTCACCTTGGCATAGGCGTCCAGCGCCCGTTCGCGCGCTTCCTTGTGCCCGATGATCTTGGCCGGATAATCCTTGGGCTTGCAGCCGTGGTCTTCCGGATCGTGGATATAGGGATCGTCAATATCCGCCAGTTCCGGGACCCATTGGCGGATATAGTCGCCGGCGTCGAATTTCTCCGACTGGGTCAGCGGCGCCATGATCCGGACGAACATATTGCTGTCGACGCCGGTGCCCGACACCCATTGCCAGTTGACGCTGTTGGACGCGTAATCGGCGTCGACCAGAGTGTCCCAGAACCATTGCTCGCCCTCGCGCCAGTCGATCAGCAGATGCTTGATCAGAAAGCTCGCGGCGATCATCCGGACGCGATTGTGCATCCAGCCGGTCGCCCATAATTCCCGCATCCCGGCATCGACGATTGGATAGCCGGTCTTCCCGTGGCACCAGGCGTCGAAGTCGGCTTTCACCCTATCGTCATCCATATCGCGCCACGGCAGGGCGCGCATTTTCTCGCGATAGCTTTCTCCACCATATTGCGGGAACTGGTCGATCACATTTTGCGCATAGTCGCGCCAGACCAGTTCCTTGAGATAGGTCTCGACCTTGCTCCCCTGCCCCGCCAGCCGGTTCCAGACCGTCGCCGGGCTGATCTCGCCGAAATGCAGATGCGGCGACAGGCGGGATACCAATTCCTCGGAAGGCAGGTTCCGACCCTCGTCATATTCTGCCGCCTTGTCAGCAAATTCTTCGAGATTGTCCTCCGCGCCAGCGCTCCCCGGCTGCCAGGGGTCGCCAAAGGCTGCGGCCCAGTCCGGCTTGGTCGGCAACAGGTTCCAATCATCCAGCGCATCGCTATCCGGCCAACTGTCCGGGGTATCGAGGCTTTCTGGCGCGGCAGCAGGCTCCCCCGGCGGCATATGCTGGCGCAGCGCCTTCCAGAAGGGTGTGTAGATTTTATAGGGCGTACCGGAACCCGTGGTCACCGTCCCTGGCGGCAGCAGATAGTTGCCATCATGCAGGATCAACTGCGCCGCATCGCCGAGAGACTTTTCCAACATTCGCTCGGCATTGCGCCACCAGGGTTCGTAATGACGCAGCGCATGCACTTCATCCGCGCCGATCGCTTTGACAATTTCGGCCAAATGCTCTGAAGCTCGCCCGTGGCGCAGAATCAGCCGCGAGCCCAGATCCTGTAAAGATGCTTCCAAGTCTTCCAGTGACCGGTGCAACCACCAGCGCGAAGCCCCGCCCATGATACGGTGTTTCGGCGTTTCGTCGTCGAGAACATAGACCGGAATGACGGGGCCGTTTGCAGCGGCAGCTATCACAGCGGCCTGATCGGAAAGGCGAAGGTCACGGCGGAACCAGATGATTTTGGCTTTTGTCATATCCCACCCATCCCTCAGGGAGCCGCTCGTTCCAACCTGTCTTTTCGGACATTGACCCGGACCGAGAAGCGGTCTCCGACCAGCGGGTCCATGAAGCGCTGGTCTCGCACGGTCATATTGCTGCCATCCCTTTCAATAACCGGCATTCTCGACCAGAACAGGAAAGCGCTGGCGTCATCGCTGGTCGTTGCAAGGAAGGGAAGCAGCGCTCCGCTGGATTCGGGCATGGCCCGCTTTTCATTGAGAACCAGTCCGTCAAACAGATCATAAGCACCTGACCCGTAAGCAAATTCATTGCGCCACAACATCTCCCGTTTCCAGAACTGGAGCGGCACCGGGTTGGCCACAACCATATTGTCTTCGCCCATCGCCTCGGTTTGAGCAGCGTTGCTCGCGAGCAGCGACTTGGTCTCCGCTTCAGCCTTGCCGGTTATCACGCCATTGGCAAATATATAGGCGCAAACGGCTGCAAAGCTGATCCAAGCGGGCCGCCGCCAGTCGTTGCCGCCTTTCTTCTCGCGCCGCCGCGAAACCCACAGGCCGGCGATCAGTGCCACCCAGATCCAGAGATCGATGATGAAGATACTGTCGCCATAAAACCATCGCGACGAAAAGGGTTCGAGCAGGCGGATGCCATAGCTGTTGAGCCAGTCCAGCGCCGGATGGCTGAGACAGCCGATATAGGCCAGCGCCAGCAGCCAGCCCTTGTGGATCGGCAATCGGTCCGCAGGCCGCTTCCCGCGCTTGGTCTGCCAGCGGTCGAACCATATCATAATGCCGGTCAGCAATAGTGGCAGTAACAGCATCGCGATCGGGCCATGGGTAATCCCGCGCCGGATCGCCAGATGCTGCACCCCGCCGAGCAGGGTGGCTACCGCATCGATATCGGGAATATTGGCGGCGATAATCAGCGTCGCCATGCCGAGACCGGTTTTCTTTTTCAGGCCCATCTGGCCGAGAACGGCGCCGGCCAGGCTGTGGGTCAGATTATCCAAATTTTTGACTCGCACGAAGACACGAAGGCACAAAGGAAGGGGTTTTCATTTTGCATAATAATCATTGGCTATCCGTTTTACGCCCTCTTTGAAAGTGGCTGCGCCAAAGTTCATCAGGAAACCAAGAGGCAAATCCATCAGACGGAGATAGGTCAATAGCTGTTTGGCGTGCACAGGTGCGTAGCGTTCGGTAGACTTCAGCTCAATCAACAGTCTGTTTTCGACGATCAGGTCAGCCCGAAAGGCCTCGTCCAAAACTCGCCCCTTGAAGACAATAGGAATGATCCTCTGTCTTTCGACAGAAAGACCTTTCTCTTTCAAACTCTCGCAAAGCAATATTTCGTAGGCGGATTCAAGCAGTCCCGGGCCCAATTCCTTGTGCAGCCAGAAACCACAATCAACACAGACTTTGGCGAACTCTTCAATACGTTCCACGCCGACATCTTAGTGCCTTCGTGTCTTCGTGCGAGTCCAAAACCTTTACAGTTCCGGCCCGCCCTCCGTCACCGTCCAGGTCTGCCCCTTGCTCAACAAAGCCTGCAAATCCGGCGCCTTGCCAGCCGCTGCCGCTTCATTCTGAGCGACCACAGCCGCCTCGAACGTCGGCCGCGGATCGTCATAGAGGACGCCCAGAGCCATCGGGAATTCGCCGAACTGCATTTCGATCAGCATATGCGCGACCGAACGGTTGGTGACATCATGAACAATCACATCAGCCGCTTCCCAGTCGCCATCGACCACTTCGACGACTTCCAGCTGCAGGGTCTTGCGATTGAGCGTGATACCCTTGGTGCCCTTGCCAAACAACATGGGTTCGCCGTTCATCAGATGCAGCTGCGTATCTGCTGCGGTTTTCTTCGCCGCAAATTCCTCGAACACATCCTTGTTATAGACGATGCAATTCTGGAAAATCTCGATGAAGGACGTGCCCTTGTGGGCATGGGCCGCCTTGAGAACGTCGGGCAGGCCCTTGTGGATATCGATACCCCGCGCCACGAAGCGCGCTCCGGCACCCAGCGCAAAGGCACAGGGCGAAGCGGGCCGGTCGACCGAACCATAAGGCGTCGACGGGCTTTGCGTGCCCTGTCGGCTGGTTGGCGAATATTGCCCCTTGGTCAGGCCGTAAATTTCATTGTTGAACAGCATCACCTGACAATCGAGATTGCGACGCAGCAAATGCATCGTGTGATTGCCGCCGATCGACAGCGCATCGCCGTCACCGGTGATGATCCAGACGTCGAGTTCCGGATTGGCGAGCTTGACGCCAGTGGCCACCGCAGGAGCGCGACCATGGATCGTATGGAAACCATAAGTCTCCATATAATAAGGAAAGCGCGAGGAGCAGCCGATACCGCTGACAAAGACCGTCTTGGAAGGATCAGCACCCAGATCGGGCATGGTGCGCTGTACGGCTTTCAAAATGGCGTAATCGCCGCAACCGGGGCACCAGCGTACTTCCTGATCGGTTTCCCAGTCTTTCAGCGTGGTCGTGATTTTTGTCATCTCGTTCATGACAGATTCTCCTCAATCGCCGCTTCAATTTCGGCAATGGTAAAGGGCTGGCCGGAAACCTTGTTCACCGGCTTGGCATCGACCAGATATTGGTCGCGCAACACGGTTTTCAGCTGTCCTGTATTCATTTCCGGCACGATCACCCGGTCATAGCCTTTCAGCAAGTCACCGAGATTTTTCGGCATCGGCCAGATATTGCGGATATGGATATGGGCGACATCCTTGCCCGCTTCCACGGCACGTCGCACCGCCTGATGGATCGGCCCGAAGGTCGAACCCCAGCCGACCACCGCCAGCTTGCCGCTTGTATTGCCGAGCGCGACATCCTGATCGGGGATGCTGTCGGCCACGCCGAGCACCTTGTCCCGTCGGATTTCGGTCATTTTCTGGTGATTGGCCGCGCCATAATCGATATGGCCGGTATCCACGCCCTTCTCGATGCCACCGATACGGTGCATCAGCTCCGGCGTGCCGGGCTTGATCCAGGGTCGCGCCAGCTTTTCGTCGCGCGCATAAGGCTTCAATCCGTCAGCCGGCATCGTTTCGAGGAAGGTCGTCGGGAACGGCTCGAGACCGGACACATCGGGAATCTTCCATGGTTCTGCCGCATTAGCAATATAGCCGTCGGTCAGCAGCATTACGGGTGTCATATATTGCACCGCAATCCGCACTGCCTCAATCGCGCATTCGAACGCATCGCTTGGCGAACGGGCGGCAATGACCGGCATCGGCGCATCGCCGTTGCGGCCATAGACAGCCTGATAGAGATCCGATTGCTCGGTCTTGGTTGGAAGACCTGTCGAAGGTCCGCCGCGCTGGGAGTTGACGATGACCAACGGAAGCTCGGTCATGATCGCCAGCCCGATCGCTTCGCCTTTCAGCGCAATGCCAGGACCAGACGACGACGTGATACCCAGTTTCCCGGCATAGCTCGCACCAATCGCGGCTGCGATCGCCGCAATCTCGTCTTCTGCCTGGAATGTGGTCACGCCAAATTCTTTCAGCCGCGACAGGTGATGCAGGATCGCCGAGGCCGGTGTGATCGGATAGCCGCCAAAGAACATCGGAAGGTCCGCCAGTTGCGAGCCGGCAACCAGGCCAAGCGACAGCGCTTCTGCGCCGGTCACCGTGCGATATTTACCAGGGGCCGAAGGAGCAGCGCCGACCTTGCGAGTGGTCAAATGCCCGCTGCCAAGCCCGTCACCCGACAGTTCGGCGGTTTCGCCATAAGCATGGCCGGCATTGAGCGCCGCGATATTGGCTTCCGCGACATCCGGCAATTTCGCGAATTTGCCCTGCAACCAGTCGATAATCGGCTGGCGGTCGCGTTCGAACATCCAGAGAGCGAGACCCAGCGTCCACATATTCTTGCAGCGCAACGCTTCCTTGTTGCCCAGCCCGAACGGCTTCACGGCCTCCAGAGTCAGCGCGGAAATATCCAGCTTGAGCAGCTGCCATTTGGCCAAAGACCCGTCTTCCAGCGGATTATTCTCATATTTCGCCTTGTCGAGGTTCCGTTTTCCGAACTCGCCGGAGTCGGCGATGATCAGCCCGCCGGGGCGCAAGGCCTCGACATTGGTTTTCAGCGCGGCGGGGTTCATCGCGATCAGCACATCCGGCTGGTCGCCAGCGGTTTCAATCGCGCGGCTGCCGAAATTGATCTGGAAGGCGGACACACCGAACAAGGTTCCCTGTGGCGCCCGGATTTCAGCCGGAAAATCGGGGAAGGTCGCAAGATCGCTGCCCGCCAGCGCGGTCGACAGCGTGAACTGCCCTCCGGTCAGCTGCATCCCGTCGCCGCTGTCTCCGGCGAAGCGGACGACGACATTTTCTGCGCCATCACTATTGGGACTATTCGGTTCTTCCTGCTTCAATGCGGTGGCCATAATGGATTTTCCGTGCCTTTATTATTATTACGCATCCCGCCCTAGAGCAGCAATGCGCCCCGCTTCAAACCACAAAAACTAATAGGGATAAAGCATTTGTTTGGGACGTCCGTCCCGATTAGCGCTTGCCTAGTGCGCGCGGCCTGATCTAATCGGTCAATTAAAAGCTGGGAGATGAGAGATGACTGACGCTTATGTACGCCCCGATGTGCAGATGATTCTGACGATGATGGCCCAATCCGACCAGCCGCTGATGTCGGAAGTCGAACCCGCAGCGGCCCGCGAAATGTACAATGTCATGGCAGCAATGCTCGAAGCGGACGCGGTTGAAATCCCGCGGATCGAAGATCTCACCTGCCCCGGCCCGGCCGGCGAAATCGCGCTGCGGCTCTACGACAGCCAGGCCGAACGCAGCGCCGAAACGCCCGCCATCATCTTCTATCATGGCGGCGGCTTCGTGATCGGCGATCTCGAATCCCACCATAGTTTCTGCACCTATATAGCCCGCGAGATGGACCTGCCGGTGATCGCGGTCGATTATCGCCTGGCCCCGGAAGCGCCCTTCCCCGCCGCTCCCGAGGACAGCCTTGCCGCGACGCGCTGGGTCGCCGACAATCAGGCCCAGCTCAAGCTGCAGATCAGCGGCATGATCCCCTGCGGCGACAGCGCCGGCGGCAATCTGGCGCTGGTGGTCGGGCAAGTGCTGGCCAGCGAACCGGCCTCTGTCCCCGTGGTCGCGCAATTCCCCATCTATCCCGCCAGCCGGATGGATGCGAAAGGCGGATCGATGGACGAATTTGCCGATGGGTTTCTGCTGACCAGGGACAGTATGGACTATTTCAACAGCCATTATGCGGCAAAGGATGACGACATTCGCGTGTCGCCCTATCTTGGTGATCTGGCGAAATCACCGCCGACGGTGCTGGTTACCGCCGGCCTCGATCCGCTGCGCGATCAGGGGCGTGATTATGCCGCCGATCTGATCCGCCACGGCGTGAACACCAATTTCATGGAAATGGCGGGCAACGTCCATGGCTTCATCAATATCCGCAAAGCCGTGCCTTCGGCCCAGCAGGATGTCGACAGGATGATTGCCGCGTGGAAAACCCTGCTCGCTTCGCTGGAATCCTAGACCGGATCGATCGCCGCCGGATTTCCGGATTTTGGCGATGGTCCGCCTATTGCCGATCGCATGTTGGATAACTAGATTCCCTACAAGGAGTCGCTAGGTAAGTCCGCGCTTATGCGCTAAAGGCGCGCCGAAACGTCCCGCCTGCTACCCCGACGATCGACAGCACGGCTGACCGACGGGGCGGCACCTCGAATGATTTTGGAAAGGTATATAAGATCGACTTCTCCCATCTCCCCTACCGCCCGTGCGCCGGAATCATGCTCGCCAACCGTTCTGGGCAGGTATTTGTCGGCCAGCGTCTGGATGCGGCGGACAGCAACTATCCCGACGCCTGGCAGATGCCGCAAGGCGGGATCGACAAGGGCGAAGAGCCGGAAACGGCAGCCTTGCGCGAGCTGCGCGAGGAAACCGGTGTGGTCGAAGATTTCGTCCAGATCATCGGCCGCAGCACGGAAGAATATCTCTATGATCTGCCCGACGAGCTGCTCGGCAAGATCTGGAAGGGCAAATATCGCGGCCAGCGGCAGAGCTGGTTCCTGATGCGCTTCACCGGCGAGGATGACCATATCGATATCCGGACCGAACATCCCGAGTTCAAGAACTGGAAATGGACCGATCCGCAGGGCTTGCCAGATTTGATCGTTCCCTTCAAAAGGGACCTGTATCGGGCGGTTTTGAAAGAGTTCCTACCGCTGATCTAGTAACAGTAAGCGGGATTTCTCTATGACCAGACCAGCACTAGCGGCCGCAATTCTCGTTGCGGCAAGCGCCTCCACGCCAGCCGCCGCAGCGCTGCCCGATCCGGTCAGGGCGATGATCGAGGCCGCCATAGCATCGGACGACAAGCAGGACGTTGCCGCCATTGTGAAAATCGCCAAGGCAATAAACCCCGATGACCATGCCGAGATCGATGCTTTGATGGCCGACTTCAATGCCCGGCAGGTGAAAGCGGCGGCCGAGGCCCTGCGCGAAAAGCAGCAAGCGGGTTTCTTTGAAAACTGGAAGGGACAAGGCGAGATCGGCGGTTTCCGCTCGACCGGAAACACCCGGAATCTGGGCCTTTCGGGCGGACTGAAACTGGTCAAGGATGCGGTCAAGTGGCGGCTGAACATCAAGGCCCGCGCCGATTATGAGCGCAACGCTGGCAGTACGACCCGCGACCAGCTGAGCGCGACCATCGAACCCAATTACAAATTTGATGAAAGCTTCTACGCTTATGGCCTGGCCCAGTTTGAACGGGACCGGTTCCAGGGATTTTCCGCCCGCTACACCCTGTCCGGCGGACTGGGCTATGAACTGGTCAAGACCAAAGACATTCGGCTGGCCATAAAGGCTGGCCCTGCATTTCGCACCACGAATTTTACAGGCGGTGGATCGAAAAGCAGTCTGGCCGCGCTGGCCGGTCTCGATTTCGACTGGAAGATTTCCGATCATCTGAAATTTTCGCAGGATGCCGGTGGCACCTATGCCAGCGATGCGCAGGGATTCAGTTCGGCTGTGGTCGTCATCGACAGCGACAACACCAGCCTGACCGCGACATCAGCGCTCGACGCTAAACTGCTTGGTTCGCTGTCTGCTCGCCTGTCCTATACGATTGAACATGAAACCAATCCGCCGGCCGGCCGGATCAAGACCGATACGCTCAGCCGCGCGACTTTGGTCTATGATTTCTAAATTTTAGCGAAGACCCGTTTCACGGTGTTTCGGTGGCCGGTTCTTCGTCCCCGATTTGCGGCTTGGGCGTGACTGCTTCCGCTGATAGCACGGGCTTCTTTTCTGCGAGCTTGATTGCCGAAGCCAGTTGGTCGTTCTGCGAGCAGCGCGAACGGCACAGGGTTTCGATCCGCGACAGGTTCACCCGCGCCTTTTCCAGCGCCCCCCGCTGGATCAGGGCCTCGCCCTGCCCGGCCAGTGCATCCAGATTGTTCGGATCCAGTATCAGCGCCTCGCGATAGAGACGGATAGCTTTGCCGGGCAAGTCCTGCACCCGGGCAATTTGCGCCAGCGCGATGAAGGCAGAGCCGTTGCGCGGATCGACGACGAGAGATGTTTCGTAAAGATCGGCAGCCAGATCAAGTTCGCCGCGCTTCTGCGCCGCCTCACCCATTTGCATATATTCGATCGAGCGGGGCTTGATCTCGACATCCGCGGACTGGCCGAAACTGGCGCTGGAAACGGTGGCAAAGACGAGAGACAAGGCCACGACAGCCGGTGAAAAACGCATAATCAGCTCCAATAAAGTCTCTCGACCATAGCCAGACTCATCTGCATGCTGGCTTAACATGCTTTGCTATCACAATTTTTCGAGACAGGTAAAATAAAAGCCATCCGTTCCGTCATGATGCGGTGAAAGAAGAAGGCCTTTACGATATGGGCGGCCAATCGGCAAATCAATCGATATTTCCCGCCACCCCGGATGGCTTTCCAGAAAGCTGTCGGTCTGGTCGCCGCCCTCTGCATCAAGCAGCGAGCACACGGCGTAAACCAGACGTCCTCCCGGTTTTACCAGCTCGCTGCCGAGCGCGAACAGCCTTTGCTGCAGTTCTGTCGTATGTTCCAGCCGCTTGGCGGTCATCCGCCAGCGCAGTTCGGGATTGCGCCGCCAAGTGCCCGTCCCGCTGCAAGGGGCATCAATCAGCACCAGATCACAGCGGCCTTTCAGATGTTCCAGCGATTCCATTTCCTTGCCCGGACCGAGCAAAATCGTCTCGATATTCCGCGCGCTGGCCCGCCGCTTGCGGGGTTCGATCCGGCTCAGCCGATTGCGATCGGTATCCGCCGCGATAATCTTGCTTTCGTCAGGGAGCATCGCCGCTAGAGCAAGCGTTTTGCCGCCTGCGCCCGCGCACAGGTCGAGAACCAGTTCCGGCTTGGAAGCAGCGCCCGCCATGGCAATCGCCTGACTACCAAGATCCTGAATCTCTATCGCGCCTTCACGGAACAGCGCTTTGTCTTCCAGCTGGCTGCCCGCGGGCAGTTCATAGCCATGCGGCAAGGCCAGAGGGACGGCTTCCGGCCAGGCCGACCTGACCTCCGCTTCGGTAGAACGCTGGCCATTGACCCGGACGTGAAGCGGGGCGCGATCAAACAGCGCCTTACGCTCATCCTCGTCGATCAGACCGGCAAAGCGGTCGGTCAGCCAGTCCGGAATTTGCGCGCCGCTGGCGACCGGTTCGCCCTCTTCGATTGCGGCCGGTCCATAGTTGGAACCGCTGAAAAGCTCACGCAATTCCGGCTGTTCCGATACCAGTCCGAGCATGGCCTGCCTGCCGCTTTCCGGGCGGTCGCCCCAGCGCCGGATCGCGGAATAGACCAGCTCGCGAATAGCGCGGCGGTCACCCGATCCGGCATAGCGCCGTTCCTTGAAGAATTTCTTGGCGATATTGTCCGCCGACGCTCCATTGTCCCGCGCGGCGGCGATGATCCAGTCCAGCATCTCTATCGCTGCCTGCAGTCTCGCTGCGGGGGTCATGCGTCCACCCGATCGTCCAGATGCATGCAATGATGCTCCATCCGGGTGGCCGGACCGTATTTCGCGGTAATTCTGGTCTTCAGCACCACAGCATCCTCTTCGCAACTTTCGACGGTCAGATAGGCATCGCTTGTCCAACGCGGCGTATCGGCCCCCTGCCCCGCAGGCCAGATGAATATCATCAGGATTATCTTGGCCTCGATCATGAGAGACCGCCCGAGGCGCTATCGCGTCGGATAATTGGGCGCTTCCCGGGTGATCGCAACATCATGGACATGGCTTTCCTGCAGGCCGGCATTGGTGATCCGGATAAATTCGGCCCGTTCGCGCAAATCTTCCAGCGTGGCGCTTCCGGTATAGCCCATCGCCGCTTTCACGCCGCCAACCAGCTGGTGAATGACATCGCGCGCCGGCCCCTTGAACGGCACCTGCCCCTCGATCCCTTCCGGCACCAGCTTCATCTGGTCCTTGATATCCTGCTGGAAATAGCGGTCCGCCGAGCCGCGCGCCATGGCGCCGACCGATCCCATGCCGCGATAACTCTTATAGGCGCGGCCCTGATAGAGGAAGGTCTCGCCCGGTGCCTCTTCGGTCCCTGCCAGCAAGGATCCGATCATCACCGCCGATGCGCCCGCGGCCAGTGCCTTGGCGACGTCGCCAGATGTCCGCAGGCCGCCATCAGCGATCACGGGGATGCTCGACTTTTCCGCTTCTTCCGCACAATCCATGATCGCGGTGAGCTGCGGAACACCAACACCGGCGACAACCCGCGTGGTGCAGATGGAACCGGGTCCGATGCCGACCTTGATGCCGTCGGCGCCAGCATCGATCAGTGCCCGCGTGGCTGCGGCTGTCGCGACGTTGCCAGCAATGATCTGCGCACCGTTCGACCGCTTTTTCACTTCCTCAACGGCCCGCGCGACCATCGCGCTATGGCCATGGGCGGTGTCGATGACGATCAGATCGCATTCCGCGTCGATCAAGGCCTGCGTCCGTTCCAGTCCGCTGTCGCCCACGGTCGAGGCCGCCGCGACCCGCAACCGACCGGTTTCGTCCTTGGTCGCGTTCGGATAGGTCACGGCTTTCTCGATATCCTTGACCGTGATCAGCCCGACGCAGCGATAATCATTGTCGACGACGAGCAATTTCTCGATCCGCCGCTGGTGCAAGGTCCGCCGCGCCTCTTCCTGGCTGACACCCGCCGGGACGGTCGCCAGATTGTCTTTGGTCATCAGCTCGGAAACCAGCTGTTTCGGATTTTCGGCGAAGCGCACGTCGCGGTTGGTCAATATGCCGACCAGCTTGCCCGATTTCTCGACCACCGGAATACCCGAAATGCGGTTTTGCTCCATCGTTGCCTGCGCTTCGGCCAGCGTCGCGTCCGGCGCTATGGTAATCGGATTGACCACCATGCCGGATTCAAACCGCTTCACCTGCCGCACCGCGGCGGTCTGCTGCTCAATGGTAAGATTGCGGTGCAGAACACCGATGCCGCCCATTTGCGCCATGACGATAGCCATGTCCGATTCCGTCACCGTATCCATCGCAGAAGACAGGATCGGGATGTTCAGCCCGATAAGCTTCGACAGGTTGGTCTTGGTATTGGCCTGGCTGGGCACGATCTCTGACGCCGCAGGCTGCAGCAGGACATCGTCAAAGGTCAGTCCCAACCGAATTTCTTTATGCTTGCCTGACCTGCTCATGATCGCCACTTTCCGCTGTCGTGAATTTGATTCTGTGGCGGCCCATGTAATCAGTTATCGGCCCCGCCGCTAGTGGCTTTTCCCGGATATGTGGCCGTCGAGCCAAAATAACGCCCCAGCGCGACGTGGAAATCGGCATCGGCAGCGGCCCCTGCTAACAGCAGGCTATCGTTCACTTCATCGCTAACGTCATGATAAGGCCCGTTGATAAAGGCCGTGAGCCGATCCTCGTCGGCAAAGGCGCTGGTGATCATATAGGCAGGAATATCGCGCTCGAGAAATACATAGCCGTCCTGCCGTCTCAGATAGGCGTCAGCCTTGCCGCTGCGGTCGATCTCCCGTCCCTCCTGCGCGGCGACAATCTCGATATCGCCGTCCAGGATTGTTTCGCCCAGCCCGACCACGGCGATTTGCTTGCGCTTGTCGGACAATGCGACCGTGTCCGCGTTGAAGACAGCCACAAAATTGTCGAGCGCGACCGGGGGAGCCTGGACAAAGGCCCGCGCGCCGAGCAGCCCCTTTTCCTCGGCGGTGGTGGCAAGAAAATAGATGTCCCGCTCGGGACGATCCGCGACGAGGCGCCGGGCGGTCTCGATCAGCAGCGAGATGCCGCTGGCATTGTCGACCGCACCGTTACAGATCCGGTCCCGCTCCGGATCGTCCGGATCTTCGCTCCGGCAAATGCCGAAATGATCCCAGTGCCCGAGAAACAGCAAGGCACCGCTTTGCGGGTCGCTACCGGGAATCTTGCCGATGACATTATGCGACACATAGTCGCGGACAGAGGTTTCGACCACGGCGTCCGCAGTCATGCCCAGCGCGATAGCGGCAAATCCGCCGCTTTCCAGCAGCAATCTTTCCGCATCCCTGCCCGATGGCCGAAGCAGCTTTCTGAACTGGTCGTAACTGATCGCCCCCTCCAGCCCGGCGTGATTTTCCGGGTCGGCCAAGGCCGTCGCGCCGCGCTGGAAGGCCCGGAAATATCGCGGCCAGAGTCCCTCGTCCTCGATAATGGTGATCACTCCGACCGCGCCGTTCCGGATGAGCTGAAGCTTGCGGTCGCGATAATCGGGCAGGCCTGTTTCATCTTCCGGCGGATTCCGCGGCAAAAAGACCAGTTTGCCCGCAACCGGGACATCAGCGCCCCCGGATCCACCATCCGCATAGCCGGCGAGAACCAGCGGCATGTTCAATTGGCGGAAGGACGCATCCCGCCCGCGCAGGATGATCTCATCCTGCGGCAGGCGCACGGTGTTGCCCCGATTGTTGTCGATGACAAATATCCGGTAGCTCTCCGGTGTTCGCTCCGCCAGGGCCACGGGCGTATACCACGAACCCTGTTCTCCTGCCGCCTGCAGGCCTGCCGCCGACCATTGGCTGGCGATATAGTTGACCGTCTTGTTTTCACCCGCCGTGCCGGGTTTGCGCCCCTCGAAAGCATCGCTCGCCAATATCTCGATATGCCGGAGCAGATCGGCTTCGCTTGTCGGCTCCGCGCGAGCCGCTACCGTGAAGATCAGACCCGAGACTATCAGAAGGGCAACAAAACGCATCGCAGCAACAATCCTTGTGTTAACCTGAATAATTCGCTTTTTCCTTGGCAACATCCTGCAAATAATCAATGACTATGCGACGGTTTGCGGAGGAGAATGGAAATGGGCGTTTCACTGTTACTGCTGGTGCTACTGGTCACCATCATCTATCTTTTTGCGAGCATCAAGATAGTCCGGCAGGGCTATCATTATACGATCGAATATTTCGGCCGGTTCACCACGACCGCCCAGCCCGGTTTCAATTTCTATCCCGCCTTTCTCTATCGTGTCGGCCGCAAGGTCAACATGATGGAACAGGTGCTGGACATTCCGGGCCAGGAAATCATCACCAAGGACAATGCGATGATCTCCACCGACGGCGTGGTGTTCTTCCAGGTTCTCGATGCAGCCAAGGCGGCCTACGAGGTCAACGATCTCTACAACGCGATCCTCAACCTCGTCACCACCAACCTGCGCACGGTCATGGGCTCGATGGACCTCGACGAGACGCTGTCGAAGCGCGACGAGATCAATGCCAGGCTGCTGACCGTGATCGACGATGCCACCACCCCCTGGGGCATCAAGATCACCCGCGTCGAGATCAAAGACATCCGGCCACCACAGGATATCGTCAACGCGATGGCGCGGCAGATGAAGGCCGAGCGCGAGAAACGCGCCAATATCCTCGATGCCGAAGGCGCCCGCGCTTCCGAAATCCTGCGTTCCGAGGGTGAGAAACAGGGCCAGATCCTGCAGGCGGAAGGCCGCAAGGAATCAGCCTTCCTCGACGCAGAAGCCCGCGAGCGCGAAGCCCAGGCCGAAGCCAAGGCGACCCAGATGGTGTCCGAAGCCATTGCCAGCGGCAATGCCCAGGCGATCAACTATTTCGTCGCACAGGATTATGTGAAAGCGGTCGAGAAATTTGCCACTTCGCCCAATGCCAAGACCATATTATTCCCGGTCGAAGCCACCCAGCTTATCGGCACATTGGGCGGCATCGGCGCGCTGGCCAAGGAAGCGCTGGGCGACAGTCACGAGACCTTCGCGCCGCCAAAGCGCAAGGGTCCGTTCGACAATCAGGACAAGTGAGCCCGGGACAAAGCGGAGCATGAGCCATGGATGATTTCACGCTGAACAATCCGGAATATGTCTGGCTCGGGCTGGCCGCTTTGCTCGCGCTGGCGGAATTGTTCGTACCCGGCGTCTTCCTGATCTGGGTAGCCGCAGCCGCTGCTGCGACCGGAATCCTCTCGCTGTTCATCGACATGACGCTTGCCGGCCAGCTGACGGTATTCGGGCTCGCCACAATAGCGGCGGTGCTCGGCGGGCGACGCTGGTATCTGACCCACAATATCGAAAGCGAAAATCCGCTGCTCAACAACCGCTCGGCGCAGCTGATCGGCAGAACCGTGACGATTGTTGAGACGGTTTCGCCAACCAGTGGTCGCGCCAAGGTCGCCGACGGCGTATGGCCGGCCAGGGGACCGGACATGAAAAAAGGCACGGTGGCGAAAGTCGCTTCGGTCGAAGGCGGAGTCCTGCTGCTGGAAGCGCTGGAGGACCCCGCCCAACCGGAAACCAAAGCTATTTCTTGAAGAAACCCTTCGCCATATTGGTGAGGTCATTGATCGGATTGCCATCGCCATCGCGATCAAACAGGCCGGTAACCTTGCCGAGCAGTCCATCATCGCCGGTCAGCTTGTCCATCAGGCTGCCCTCGCCATCTAGGCCCGCTTTCTCCGCCATCGCGGGCAATAGCCCCTTGAGTTTCTCGGGATCCACACCCGCTTCGGCGGCGGCTTCCCTGATCGCGGTCATCTTGTCTGTGCTGCCGTCGCGCAATTTCGCGAACAGGGCCTCGCCGCCCTTTTTCGCCTCATCGGCCGTCATGCCGGCTTTTTCCGCAATATCGTCGATACTGAAATTTTCAGGCAACATATCCATGATTTTTTCGAGCATGCTCATATTCAAATTCCTCCGGTTCGGGACAGTCTAGCGGGTCAGTTTGCCGGCCATGCCGATGATATCGTCCAGCGGATTGCCATCACCGTTGAGGTCAAGCATCGAAGCCAGACCGCCCAGACCGCCCGATGACGCCTTGTTGCCGCCGCCTAGCAGGCCACCGATCAGACCACCGATACCGCCGCCGTTGCCGGCACTGCCAGCGCTCTCGCCACCCTGCTTCGCCATATAACCCGTCACCATCATCGCGACGACCGGCAGCATTTTCTTCAGCAGGTCGCTGCTGATCCCGGTCTGCTGTTCCGCGCCCGCGGCGACAGTACGGCTGACTTCCTTGGAACCGAATATCTGGCCAAGCACTTCATTGCCCTTCTCCACCGGAGTCGGTTGTGTGCCGAGTACGCTGTCGAGCAGGCCGCCACCGCCGAGCTGGCCGAGCAATCCGCCCAGACCGTCGAGGCCGCTTGGCTGGGCCTGGGTGGTTTTCTTGAAACCGCCCAAGATGGCAGGCAACAGGGCTGCGGCACCGGCTTCGGCAACGCTCTCGTTGATGCCCAGTTCCTTGGCCATCGTGCCGATACCACCCGACTGCTGCAACATATCCAACATATTCATAATCACTCTCCTTCAATGCCAAACCGGCACATATTGATTCCTCGCTTGCGATGCCTCTAGCATATTTTCGGGCGAGAAACCGCCTAATCGGGCACTTTACGAGTGTTTACACGGTGTGGGCGGCGCATATCCGTGGGGACGGGAGAAGGGCAATTGACTCATTGCCCGTGAACACCGAGGTTGTTTGCAAGGGTAAGGAACGGCACAAGCCGGACAACAAGCCCCGCAACATAACGAGGAGCATGACATGAGTATTTTCGGAAAAATCAAGAACGCGATCTTTGGCGGCGAAGCCAAGGCCGCAGAACCCGAAACCAAGACGGCACCGGCGCCTGCAGCAGCGGCTCCAGCCGAGCGCGCGGCAATCAGCGAAGTCGACGTTGCAGCGCGGCTCGACAGCATCCCGGGCTCCGACAAGCTCAACTGGCGCACGTCGATTGTCGACCTGATGAAGCTGGTCCAGATCGATGCCAGCTATGGCAACCGCAAGGAACTGGCGCAGGAACTCGGCAACGGCGATTACAGCGGTTCTGCCGAAGACAATATCCTGCTCCACAAGCAGGTCATGAACAAGATCGCCGCCGCTGGCGGTAT
The DNA here is from genome assembly GCF_002776575.1 of Sphingorhabdus sp. YGSMI21. GTDB lineage: Bacteria > Pseudomonadota > Alphaproteobacteria > Sphingomonadales > Sphingomonadaceae > Parasphingorhabdus. The sequence goes on from NZ_CP022548.1 coordinate 3,690,113, forward strand.
CGTTCCGGCTGATCTGAAAGACTAAGCCGCTGGACGATATGTCCGTTAGAATTTAGGCGGGGGCTGTGAGCGATCATGGCCCCCTTCTTTTTTCCCCGCTTCCCGCTGCGGAAGCCCCGAAAGGCTGCCGGCGCTGTCCGCAACTGGTCGGCCTTCGCAAATCATTGCGCAAGGACCATCCGGACTGGTGGAACGCCCCGGTTCCGGCCTTTGGCGACCCGGAGGCATGGCTGGCCATCGTCGGCCTCGCTCCGGGCACGGAGGGCGCCAACCGGACCGGCAGGCCGTTTACCGGCGACGCCTCGGGCGAAACGCTGTTTGCCACTCTCACCAAATATGGCTTTGTCGACGGTGTGTTTGCCAATGACCCGGCCGACGGGATCACATTGAACGGCGCAATCATCCTCAACGCGGTCAAATGCCTGCCCCCGGAAAACAAGCCGACCGGCGCCGAGATCAACAATTGCCGCGATTATCTCAAGAAATCCATCCGCGCCCTGCCCAATCTACGCACAATCGTGGCGCTGGGAAAAATCGCCCATGACAGCATCATCCGAATGGAAGGGCTCAGACTGGCAGACCACAAGTTTGCGCATGGCGCGGAACATCAGCTCTCGGGTGGTCGTGTTCTGATCGATAGCTATCATTGCAGCCGCTATAATCTGAATACGCGGCGCCTTACCGTGGCAATGTTTGAGGATATTTTCGAGAAAGCACGAGAAAGCTTATGATATGCTTTCGACCCGGTCCTTGATCGTCCAGAGTATGTTTTTCTGGATGTCGCCAAGATAAACGTTGCCCCAGAATGACGAATAGTGATGCATCCAGCTTTGCGTTTGATAATGCGTCGACAGGGTCAACCGGGTCCGACCATCACCCATATCCTCGAGCGAATATCCACCGGATTCGATCTGCAGAAGGCTGCTGTCCGGCGAAATATGTCGGTCGGTATACCGGCTGATCGAATCGTCGGTAAAATGAAAATCCCATGCGATTTCATGTCCGGGTTTCCACGCGGTCACATGCTCCTCGAACCGGATATCGTCTCCCCATTGCGCGAACCGGACGGAACCGACACCGCTCCCGACCACAAGGGCAGAACGAGGCCGGGGGATCCCGACAATATCCTGCGTGAAATTCCAGCGCCCTTCATCTTGCTGAATATCATCAACGGACAGAAGTAGCGGCCATATCTCTTCGGGTGCCGCAGCGATCTCGATCTGCCGGGTGACCGTATAATTCGACACCGGTGGGTCATAGGAAGCTTCGATCTGGAGCCCGATGAGGGGCAACAACAAAAGCGGCACGGAAAAGAAGCGCCCGGTCTGCATTTTGTGTCGCACAAGAGATATGATGGAGGAGCCTATCATCGCGAATAACAGCCACGGCAGAACAATCATCAAGATGCAAATAACGCCTTCGCGCATCCATATGGCAAAAACGAGAATGAGAGCGCCGAACGCGGAAAATTGCATGGCGAAAAAGGATTTGAACTGATTCTTGTAATCGCCGGGGGTTGCCAGAGACAATATGGCTCCGATCAGGATGGGCAGGATCATGATGAAGGTAAAACCCGACCAAAGTGTCCCGTCTCCATGTATGACGATGGATGCATAGGCCAGCCCCGCCGCCAGCACGGCAAGAGAAACCATGAACCATTGGTTCGTCGTAAGTTTTTGGCGCGTTTTCTTAGACATCCTCCGCCAGCCGCCCATAAAGCTCCGGCCGCCGGTCCCTGAAAAATCCCATGCCGGCGCGGTGCTTGCGCGCCTGTTCGAGATCAAGCGATGCCGTCAGCACGCCGGTTTCCTGCGAGCCATATTCTGTCACCAGATCACCCCATTGATTGGTGATGAAACTGTGGCCGTAGAAAGCCTGCCCCTCTTCGACGCCGATGCGGTTGCTCGCGACCACCGGCATGCAATTGCTCACCGCATGGCCCTGCATCGCCCGGCGCCACATGCGGCTGGTGTCGAGATCCGCGTCATAGGGTTCGGACCCAATTGCGGTGGGATAGAAGAGCACTTCCGCGCCCATCAGCGCCATTGCCCGCGCGGTTTCCGGATACCATTGGTCCCAGCAGATCCCGACGCCAATCCGGGTGCCGAACACATCCCAGGTCTTGAAGCCGGAATTGCCAGGCCGGAAATAGAATTTTTCCTCATAGCCCGGTCCGTCGGGAATATGGCTTTTGCGATAGACACCCATGATCTCTCCCTCGGGATCGATCATAGCCAGACTGTTATAATGATGCTGGCCGTCGCGTTCGAAAAAGCTGGCCGGGATCGCTACGCCATATTGCTTGGCGAGCTTCTGCATGGCCAGCACCGGTGCGCTCTCGGCCACTGGCTGCGCCAGCGCGAACAACGCCTCGTCCTCGGTCTTGCAGAAATAGGGGCCGGCAAATAGCTCCGGCGGCAGGATGATCTGCGCGCCCTTTTCCGCGGCCTCGGCAACGAGGCCGCTGACGGCAAAAATATTCGTCTGTTCATCGCCGCCCAGAGGCAGCTGCAGGGCCGCTACGCATAAATTGGTCATAGCGGCCCTGATAGCGGTTTAGGGACGCTTCTTAAACAATAATGTCATCCGGTCGGATTCGCCGATCGCCTGATATTTCGCTTTGTCCGCGTCGCCTAGTGCCAGCACCGGAGGCAATGTCCAGACGCCGCGCTCATAGTCGGACGTGTCGGCAGGATTCGCGTTGACTTCGGACTCGCTGACCAGCTCGAAACCGTTCAGTTCGAACAGGGCCACAACCGATGCCTGCTTCAGATAGCCTTTGCTGCCATTGGACATGGCATAGGGTGCGTCGGCCTTGGCGCGGTGCTGGACAATCCCGACCATGCCGTCATCGGCCAGCATGTCGCGCAGGGCTCGCAGTTCGGAGTCCGCGCGGTTGCCGTTCAGCATCCCGTGGAGCGACCGGAAGATCAAAATCCGGTCAACCTTGCCCTTCATGTCGTCGGGCATTTCATCGCTTTCGAAGGCCAGTATCTTCTTGGCTTCGACGCCCGTCCATTTCGCTGCGGTTTCGGGGAAATTTTCCGGCCAGCCCTTGGTCCGCGCTTCGCGGGCACGGTCGGAAAAGCTTGCATTGGCACTGTCCGCGTTGACCGCGATATACTGACCTTTAGCGGAGAGATAGGGTGCCAATATCCGGGTATACCAGCCCCCCCCCGGGCCATATTCGACGACTGTCTGATCGGGTTTGACGCCGAAGAAGCCGAGCGTATCGGCCGGATGACGATAGACATCACGGGCCTTGTCCTCTGCGCGCCGTTCATGGTTCAGAACCGTCTGGAGACTTGCGTCGGTCATCGCGGCGCCGTCTTTTTCATGATGATTGGCCGTCGCGGGAACCGCAGCGCCCAGCATTGCCAGCGCGGCACTTGCCATCAGTAATTTCTTCATCTTGTCATTCCTCTCAGATTTCCGGGGATTTTTTCCTGCTCACATATCTACGCGAGGCCGGACAGGACGCAATATATATTAAGGGGCGGTTTCCATAGAGGACCTGTATTGCGGCAAGACCTCCGGTCGCGGATAGAGTTCGTCATAGGGTACCGACCTGCCAGTGTCCTGGACGATCCGGACATGTTTCCGGCCCAGCTTGCGCGGTTCGTCCACACCGCAACTATGCGCGATCACCTCGACCTCGTGGACAATATTCTTGCAGTAATTGGCGACTTTGACTTTCTTGTCCTGCGGATCGAGACCGCGCTGCAGCCTTGGATTATGGGTGGTCACCCCGGTCGGACAGGTATTCTTGTTGCATTTCAGCGATTGGATACAGCCGAGCGCAAACATGAAACCGCGCGCCGTGTTGACGAAATCCGCTCCCGCGCAAATCGCCCAGGCTGCGCTCGACGGCGTGATCCGCTTGCCCGAGGCAATGATCCTGATCCGGTAGCGCAGGCCGTAGCGATGAAAGATATCGGACAGCATCGGCAGGCTTTCCTTCAGCTGCAGCCCGACATTGTCCATCAGCGGCATCGGTGCTGCCCCGGTGCCGCCGTCTCCGCCGTCCAAGGTGAAAAAGTCCGGCGCGCTCTCGATCCCGCGCTTGTGGATCGCCTCGCACAATTCCTCCAGCCAGCCATAGGCGCCGACCACGGCCTTGATTCCGGTCGGCTTGCCGGTCACCTCGCGGACCCGATGAATGAAATCGAGCAGATCGTCGACGCTGTTGATCTCGGGATGGCGGTTGGGCGAGATGCTCGGCTGACCCTCGGTGATCCCGCGGATTTCCGCGATCATGCGGTTCACCTTCTCGCCGGGCAATATGCCGCCCTTGCCGGGCTTGGCCCCTTGCGACAGCTTGATCTCGAACATCCTCACCTCTTCGTGCGCGGCGATGGCACGCAGCTTGTCCTCGCTGAGGCTGCCGTCCTGATCGCGCACGCCATATTTGGCGGTGCCGATCTGGAAGATGATGTCGCAGCCGCCTTCGAGATGGAAAGGCGACAGACCGCCCTCCCCGGTGTTCAGCCAGCATCCGGCCAGTTTAGCCCCGTGCGACAAGGCCCTTATGGCAGGGACCGACAGGGCGCCGAAGCTCATCGCGGAAATATTGAAGAAGGATCCGGCTTCATAGGGCTGTCGCGCGTGCGGCCCGATAATGCAGGTCGTCGTTTCCGCCGCATCACTTTCCAGCGTGGGAAACGGAACATTGACAAAAATCGCGGTGCCGGGGGGATCCAGACTCTTGGTCGACCCGAAAGCGATCGTGTTGTCGATGCCCTTGCCGGCCCGCTCCACCCATTCCCGCTCGGCGCGGTTGAAGGGCATTTCCTCGCGGTCCATGGCGAAAAAATATTGCCGGAAAAATTCGCCCAGTTCGGAGAAAAGATGCCGGAAGCGGCCGATAACCGGATAGTTGCGCCGCACCGCATCCTGCTTCTGGTTGATGTCGATGATGAACAGGACGATCACAGCGGCCAGACCCAGCCCGAGCAGCAGGATGAAGATATAAGTCAGTGCGCTCAATACGCCGAGAATTCCGTCGGTCATCAATCGTCCCCTAAACAGGCCTGACAGCCTAGCAGCTTGCGCGCCTCTGACAAAGGTTCGGGCGAACGCCCGGCCGGGTTACGCCGGCAACGGTATCTGTTGCGAAATACAGTGAAAACTGCCGCCGCCGCGCAGCAGCGCCTGGCTGGACAGTCCGATCACCTTGCGGTCCGGGAAAAGCGCCGAAATCTCATCGACCGCCCTGATGTCGTTTGCAGCCCCATATTGCGGAACCGCGACCACAGTGTTCCCGATATAGAAGTTCATATAGCTCGCAGGGGCGATATCGCCGTCAACTTCATATTTCCCTGCCGACGGCAGCTTGACCACTGTCAGACCGGCAGATTCCGCGCGTCGTGCGGCATTATCAAAAATCTCCGCATTGGGATCATCATCAGTCTCGGCATGCGGGATCACCACGGTGCCCGGTGCAACAAATCGGGCGAGATTGTCGACGTGGCCATCAGTATGGTCGGCAGCCAGCCCGTCACCCAACCAGCAGACATCCTCCACCGCCAGCGCTTCGCGAAGCCGCGCGGCTGCTTGGTCCTTGTCCAATCCCTGATTGCGGTTGGCGTTGAGTACGCATTGCTCCGTGGTGACCAGCCGGCCGTCCCCGTCGCCATCAATCGCTCCGCCTTCCAATATCCAGTCTTGCGCGCTGTCTGTCAGACCGAAGCGCCCGGCCAGACGCTGGCCGATATCCTGATCGCCGGCCATTTCATATTTGCCGCCCCAGCCGTTGAAGCCGAAATTGCGTCCATCGAGACCGTCCGGCCCCAGCACAAAAATCGGCGCGGTATCGCGCAGCCAGATGTCGCCAAAAGGCTCGATGACCACTTCCACACAGGACTGAACCAGCCCGCGCGCGCTATCCGCGTCCGCAGCGTCCCGGCATATTAGAACCACCGTCTCGCCGGCACCCTCGTCCGCCACGGCATTGGCAAATGCCGCCACTTCCTGTTGCGCGGCATCCCGACCTTGCGGCCATTCCGCCGGATCACCGGGAAAGCCGATCCAGACCGCCTGATGCGGTTCCCACTCTGCGGGCCATCTTGTCATGCGTAGCGTCCGGGATCAGTTGCCGGCGCGGCTCTCGTCCCGCGTAGCGCGGAATTCGTCGCCTTCGTTCCAGTTGGGCCAGTCTTCGGTCATCGCCAGCATCCGCGCGACGGTATAATAGACTTTCAGATCGCCCATCACGCCGTCCCAGTTCCAGTTCGGATCATATTCGTCCTTCGGACCGTGATACCGGTTGTCGCCATAATCTTTCGAAATGGCTTCCCCGGCTTCCCGGCCACCCTCGACCAGATCCTCGCCGCCTTCGAAATAGATCATCGGCACGCCGAGCTTGGCAAAGCTGAAATGGTCGGAGCGATAATAATAGCCCTTCTCCGGTGTCGGCTCGGCTTCGGCGACGCGGCCATCGCCGGTCAGCGCCGCTTCGAGATAGCGGTCGAGTTGCGATTTGCCTTTGCCGACAACGATCACATTCTTGGCCGGGCCAGCCATGCCGAACGCATCCATGTTCACGCCGCCAACGGTCTGGCTGAGCGGATAGATCGGATTTTGTGCATAATATTTGGATCCCAAAAGCCCGGACTCTTCGGCCGTCACAGCCAGGAAGATGATGCTGCGATCCGGCGCACCGGCCTTCACATGAGCTTCGGCCAGAGCGACCAGAGCCGCCGTACCGGTAGCATTGTCGACCGCGCCGTTGCAGATATCATCACCATCGGCTGCCGGCTTGCAGCGACCGAGATGGTCCCAATGCGCTGTGTAGAGCACATATTCATCGGGACGCGTCTTGCCCTTCAAAATGCCGACGACATTCTTGCTATCGGTCTTCTTGATGTCATTCTCGAGCGAAGCGGATGCTTTCAGCTTCAAATCGACCGCCTTGAAGCCCTTTTTCTTCGCCGCTGCCATTTGCGTGGCCAAATCCTGACCAGCCGCCGCAAAAATCTTGGCTGCCGCATCCTTCTGAATCCAGCCGTTCAATTTGGTCTGGTCCGCGCCGCCATTGGCCGACTGGGCGTAAAACTGTTCCCCCGTCCAACTCGATTCGACAACATTCCAGCCGTAAGCCGCTGGCTCGGTATCATGGATGATCAAAGCCGCCGCAGCGCCCTGCCGTGCCGCTTCTTCATATTTATAGGTCCAGCGCCCGTAATAGGTCATCGCCCGGCCACCAAATTCGCCTTCGAGGCTTTCGGTACCGAAATCGGGATCATTCACCAATATGACAACCGTCTTGCCTTTGACATCGACCCCGGCATAATCGTTCCAGCCACGCTCGGGAGCGTTGATGCCATAGCCGACAAACACCATGTCGCTGTCGGCAACGTCGATCTTCGGCTGTTCCTGATAGCTCGAAACGACATAGTCACTGCCAAAAGCAAAAGACAGGTCGCTCTTTCCACCGCTGATTTTCAAAGGAGACATGTTTTTTGCGGTAATCCCGACCAACGGCACATCCTGAAACCAGCTATCGCCATTGCCCGGCTCCAGTCCGGCTTCGGCAAATTTGCTCGTCAGCAGCGCCAGCGTCTTTTCCTCACCGGGCGTACCAGGCGCGCGGCCTTCATAGGCGTCGGAGGAAAGCTCCTCGGTGATCGACTTCATCGTTTCAACCGACAATTCAGGTGCCGCGATTTCGGGCAGCGCTGCTGCCGTATCGCCCTCTTCAATCTTCGTGCAGCCAGCCAGTGCCAGAGACGGCGCCAACAGCACCCAGAGAGACCGTTTCAACATCATGCTTTTCCTTCTGAAATTTTCAGTTCCGAAAATCGTTATACACTCAATGGCAGACCATATTCGGCAAGGCAAGAAGCCTTGAAGACGCCGCATCCGCTCCGGCTCCGCGCAGGTCTCTTCACCGGAACGCCGGGCAAAAAAAAGGCGGCTGTTGCGAGCCGCCTTTTTGAAAATGGCTGGAAATAATCAGCGCGAATAGAATTCGACAACCAGATTGGGTTCCATGGTCACCGGATAAGGCACTTCGTCCAGTGTCGGGATACGGACATAGGTTACCTTGTCGGTGCCTTCTGGATTTACATATTCCGGGATGTCACGCTCTGGCAGGCTCTGTGCTTCGATAACCAGCAGCATTTCCTTTGCCTTGTCGCTCAGCGAAATCTCGTCGCCTGGCACAACCTTGCGCGATGCAACGTTGCATTTGACGCCGTTCACGCGGATGTGGCCGTGGCTCACGAGCTGACGGGCAGCAAAGATGGTCGGGGTGAACTTGGCGCGATAGACAACCATGTCGAGACGCTGTTCGAGCAGGCCGATCAGGTTCTGGCTGGTATCGCCTTTCATCGCTGCGGCTTCCTTATAGGCGCGGCGGAACTGCTTTTCCGTCACGTCGCCATAATAGCCCTTGAGCTTCTGCTTGGCGCGCAGCTGGATACCGAAGTCGGACAGCTTGCCTTTGCGGCGCTGACCGTGCTGGCCCGGGCCATAGTCGCGGCGATTGACGGGAGATTTGGGGCGACCCCAAATATTCTCGCCCATACGGCGATCGAGCTTATATTTGGAACTGGTACGTTTGGTCATATCAATGACTCCTAATTTGCTGTTTCTTTGGTCTTCCCGGAGCGCACCATCAAAACCTCTCATGTGACAGGTCATGATGCGGCCACCGCTTCACCGGGGTGCGGGGCCAATTGCTGAGGCGCCTTGAACAGATTTCTTCAAATCTGTCAAGGCGCGTGATTCAGGAAAAGTCTGGAAAAGATTAAGCCGACCGGCAATCCTGTCAGGGATCGTTGCGGTTCTGCGTTCCGCGGCTGTAATTCGACCGGTTCTGCAACTGAAGGGCATTTTCCTCTTCAACCTGCTTCCATTCGCGTTTGGTGCGGCAGATGCGCTCCGGAATCTTCGAACCAAGGACGGCTTCAGAACGACATACAACCTTGTCTTCTTTCGCAGACTGGGCATCGCCGGTTGCCGCCGCGGCATCGCCGGCCAATGCCAAGGATAAAAATAATGTAAGCATGATAACTCCGAATAATTTGAATATTGTCACAAATATAACCAGTGCGACGCAGAAAAGCTACTTCAAACCGCCTTCCTGCTCGACATTTTGATCATATTAAATTATCCGCGCTGCCATGACAGTAACTACTGAAACCATTGATCAAATTCGCGATATGAAGCAATTGCGAGAAGCAGTCGATCAACTTGATGCCGAGTTGATCGATCTGTTCCGGCTCCGCTTTGCCTGCATGGACGCGGCGGCGCGAATCAAGCAGGACCGGGACGCCGTCAGGGATGAAGGTCGCAAGGCAGAGGTTTTGGCGAACGTGAAAAGCCTGTCGGAGAAAGCAGCCATACCGGTTCCGACCATGGCCGCGATCTGGGAAATGCTGGTGGAGACATCGATCAGCTACGAAATGCAGAAATGGGACCAGCGTCGCAAATAGCCTTTTTCAGCCCTATTTTTTTTCGGCTTTATCCTTGCGCGGAGGCCGTTCCAGTGAAGAAATCACGCCACGCCAGGTCTTGACCTCTTCGCCCGTCCATGCCGGTTTGGTCAGCATATTGCGAAGCGTGACTTTGGTCGCCACGGCGCGCTCGGGCGGATAGAAATAGCCGTTTTTGTCCAGCGCCCGTTCGAGATGCTCGTAGAACATATCCAACTCCTTTTGCGGAGCCGGTTCGGCCTTTTTCTTCTCCAGCGTCGGCTGGACATGGGCGGTGCTGTCGATTTTCGATATTTCATAGGCGACCAGAATGACCGCCTGCGCCAGATTGAGCGAGCCGAACTCGGGATTGATCGGCACGGTGATGATCTTGCGCGCCAGTTCGACATCGACGACCTCCAGCCCGGAGCGCTCAGGCCCGAACAATATCGCACATTTACCGCTGGCCTGTGCCATATCCTCGGCCGCTTCCCATGGGGTCAGCACTGTCTTGGTCATACCCCGCTTGCGGACGGTGGTGGCGTAAACATGGGCGCAATCGGCAACCGCCTCCGCCGTCGTCTCAAAGACCCGGGCGTCTTCCAATATCCGGTCTGCACCGGAAGCGGCGGGACCGGCGTCCGGATTGGGCCAGCCGTCCCGAGGCTTGACGATACGCATCTCGGTCAGCCCGAAATTCAGCATGGCCCGCGCCGCTTTTCCGATATTCTGGCCGAGCTGCGGGTTCACCAGGATGATGGCGGGCTGGTTGCTCACGCGCCGCCGACGTCTTTGACGCTGCCGGCAAATTCCTTGAAATCCTTGGCCTCGGTGAAATCCTTGTAGACCGAGGCGAAACGGATGTAGGCGACGCTGTCGAGCGCCTTGAGGCCGTCCATCACCATCTCGCCAATCCTCTGCGAGGGGATCTCGGTTTCACCGCTGGTTTCCAGCTGGCGCTGGATGCCGGAGACAAGCTGGTCCATCTGTTCCTGTGCCAGTCCGCGTTTGCGGCAAGCCAGCGAAACCGAAAGGTCGATCTTGGACCGGTCAAAAGGTTCCTTGCGGTCCTCGCTCTTGACCACCGTAATCTCGCGAAGCTGCACTCGCTCGAAGGTCGTGAACCGCGCGCCGCAGCCCTCGCACTGACGCCGGCGTCGGATCGTGGTATTATCCTCGGTCGGACGGCTGTCCTTTACCTGGCTGTCGTCATGGGCACAAAAGGGGCAACGCATGGTCTGGCTTTCCGATCAATCCTGGTAGATCGGGAAACGGTCGCAAAGCTCCTGCACCCGTTCGCGCACGTCGGCTTCGACGGCAGGGTCGCCGCCCTCGCCCTTTTCGCGCAGTCCGTCGAGCACGTCGGCAACCATGTCGCCGATCATCCGGAATTCCGCCGGACCGAAACCACGCGTGGTACCGGCAGGAGAACCGACGCGGATACCGCTGGTCTTCATCGGCGGCTGCGGATCGTTGGGGATGCTGTTCTTGTTGCAGGTGATCCCTGCCCGTTCGAGCGCTTCATCGGCATCGCGTCCGGTGATTCCGAGAGGCGACAGATCAATCAAAGCCAGATGGGTGTCGGTGCCACCAGCGACGACATTGGCGCCGCGTTCCTTGAGTGTGGCCGCCAAGACCTTGGCATTTTCGATAACCGCTGCCGAATAGCTTTTGAACTCCGGACGCAGCGCTTCGCCAAAGGCAACCGCCTTGGCCGCAATGACGTGCATCAGTGGACCGCCCTGCAGGCCGGGGAAAACCGCAGAGTTGATCTTCTTGGCAATCGCTTCGTCGTTGGTCAGGATCATGCCACCACGTGGCCCGCGCAGGGTCTTGTGGGTGGTGGTCGTAACGACATGGGCGTGATCCAGCGGACTGGGGTGCAGACCGGCGGCAACCAGTCCGGCGAAATGGGCCATGTCGACCATGAACATGGCTCCGACAGCATCGGCGATCGCCCGGAACTTGGCAAAATCGATTTCACGCGGATAGGCGGAGCCACCAGCGATGATCAGTTTCGGCTGATGCTCTTTGGCCAGAGCCTCGACTTCCTCGTAATTGATCAGATGGTCGTCATCATTGACGCCATATTGGATGGCGTTGAACCATTTGCCCGATTGCGCCGGTTTCGCGCCATGGGTCAGATGACCGCCCGCGTCGAGCGACATGCCAAGGATCGTATCGCCCGGCTTGACCAGCGCCAGCATCACCGCGCCATTGGCCTGCGCGCCCGAATGCGGCTGCACATTGGCGAAGCCGCAATCGAACAATTGCTTCGCGCGTTCGATCGCCAGCGTCTCGACATCATCCGATGGCGCACAGCCCTGATAATAACGACGTCCGGGATAGCCCTCGGCATATTTGTTGGTGAAGACAGACCCCTGTGCCTGCAAAACCGCCTTGGAGACGATATTTTCAGAAGCGATCAGCTCGATCTGGTTCTGCTGCCGGGCCAGTTCCGAGTTGATTGCTCCGGCAACCGCCGGATCGCTCTCGTCCACCGAAAAGTCGAAGAAACCGGTCTGGCGGATATCCTGAATATCGGCGACGTTGCTCATGCGCTTGCTCCTTGGGCTTGGGGGGCGGACAATTTATCGACCCGGCGCTGATGCCGGTCGCCGCCAAATGGGGTGTTCAGAAAGATGTCGAGACAGTCTTTCGCGATTTCGATACCGACGAGCCGGGCACCCATGGCGACGACGTTCGCATCATTATGCTCCCGCGCCAGCTTCGCCGACAGGCCTTCGGACACCAGGGCGCAGCGGCAGGCCGGATTGCGGTTTACCGCCATCGAAATGCCGATCCCGGATCCGCACAGCGCCACGCCGCGTTCAACACGGCCAGACGCCACTTCCTGGGCCAGCTTGTAGCCATAATCGGGATAGTCCACGCTGTCGGCGGTCATCGGTCCCAGATCGCTCACTTCGTGGCCTGCCTCCTGCAACCAGTCCACCAGCACGGCCTTCATATCGAGGGCGGCGTGATCGGAGGCAATGGCAACGCGCATGGGCTGTTCCTGTCGTTAGAATCGGGATGGCCGCTATTTAGTAGAGAGCGCCTTGATAGGCCACCAAATATTTGACGCGCCGCGTCATGCGCAGCGTGACGAAGCAGCCTGTCCCTGCGAAGGGCGGGGGCTCTTTCCGGAAGAAAAAAATATGCGGCCTTAACCGTGTCCAATAACGTCCTGAAATAGCATCAAGATACCAGCTTATCCGCCCGTCAGATTTCCATCTGGCTGCCAAGTTCCACCACGCGGTTGCTGGGCAGTTTGAAAAATTCCATCGCGGTCGCCGCGTTGCGCAGCAGCCAGGCGAAGAGTTTTTCGCGCCAGATCATCATTTCCGGTTTCTTCGACGGCAGCAAGGTCTGACGGGACAGGAAGAAACTGGTGGTCATCATGTCGAATTCCATGCCGCAGCCCTTGACCTGTTTCAGCGCCTCGGGAACGTCGGTTTCCTGCATGAATCCGAAATGGAGGATGAGGCGATAGAAGCCATGGCCCAGATCCTTCACCTCGCAGCGTTTGTGCGGCGCCACGGTCGGCACGTCCTTGATATTCACGGTCAGGATCACAACGCGCTCGTGGATGACCTTGTTATGCTTGATATTGTGGAGAAGCGCCGAGGGCACACCTGCCGACGACGAGGCCATAAAAATGGCCGTGCCGGGCACCCGCGTCGCGCTGTTGGCGGCGGATTTCGTGAAGATTTCGATCGGCATGGCTGCTTCCGCCATATTCTTGCGCATGATCTGGCGCCCTTTGGCCCAGGTCGTCAGGATGATGAAGGCGACGCCGCCGACAGCCAGCGGGAACCAGCCGCCGTCCGGAACCTTGGTCAGGTTGGCGGCAAAATAGGCACCGTCGACAATGAAGAAAACCGCCAGCAACGGGATGGTGATCCACAGCTTCCATTTCCACAGCACGATCATCACGATGGCCAGCAGGCAGGTGTCGATGAACATCGCGCCGGTAACCGCGATTCCGTAAGCCGAGGCCAGGTTGCTCGAGCTCTGGAAGGTCAGCACCAGCAGGATCACCGCGATCATGATCGCCCAGTTGACGAACGGGATATAGATCTGGCCGGCTTCCGACGCGCTGGTATGCTTGATCGTCAGGCGGGGAATGAAGCCAAGCTGGATCGCCTGGTGGGTGACCGAGAAGGATCCGGATATCACGGCCTGGCTGGCGATGAAGGTCGCCATGGTCGCCAATATCACGAGCGGTAGGCGCAGCACTTCGGGTGCCATGATGAAGAACGGGCTTTCAATGGCTGCAGCGGCCCCGGCGGCATCGAGCGACAGGATCATCGCGCCCTGCCCGAAATAATTGCACAGCAAGGCCGGCATGACGAACCCATACCAGGCGACGCGCATCGGTTTTTTGCCAAAATGCCCCATATCGGCAAACAGCGCTTCCGAACCGGTAACCGCCAGCACCACCGAGCCGAGCGCCAGAAATGCCTTGATACCATCGGTTATGAAAAACTGGACCGCATACCAGGGATTGAACGCCATCAGAATCGAGGGATGCTGGACAATCTGGATGATCCCCAACGTGCCGATCACGGTGAAATAGACGAACATCACCGGCGCGAACAAGGCGCCGATTTTCGCGGTCCCGCGAGACTGCAACAGAAACAGGAAGATCAGCAGCGTCAGCGCGATCGGAATGACCAGATGGCCGAGGCCCGGCTGTACGACCGTCAGACCTTCGACCGCCGAGAGCACCGAAATCGCCGGCGTGATCATGCTGTCGCCGTAAAACAGCGCCGTCGCGAATACGCCCAGCAAAATCGCCAGCCAGCCATATTTCGATCGTCGCATGGCGCCGGAAATCAGCGCCACCAGCGCAAGGCTGCCGCCCTGCCCCTTGTTGTCCGCGCGCATGGTGATGCTGACATATTGTATCGTCACCACCAGCGTCATCGACCAGAATATCAGGCTGACGACACCGAGAACATGGATCCGGTCCAGCTCCAGCGGATGGGCTCCGATAAACGTCTCGCGAAAAGCGTAGAGCGGACTCGTGCCGATATCGCCGAACACGATGCCAATCGCGCCCGCGGCCAGTTTTGCAATGGCAGTGTTGCGCTGGGGCGAGCCATGGGTTTGCACCGTGCTGCCTTGCGCTGCTGCGCTTTCGGTTGGTTCTGCAGACATTGGTTGGCCGTTAAGGCGTACCCCGATCAATTTGGACACAACAAACTGTTTACTGACATTGTTTTCAGCAAGCGCGAGCGCTTAGCACCGGCTTTTAGCAGGTGCAACAAACCGACTGCCCGCGAATATCAACCCATTCAAAATGCAAGCTTTTTACTGCCCTGCAGGGGTCTCCGGCGGCATCGGAAGCGATGGTTGCAACTTTTCCATCGTCGCCAGCCGCGACTCGAGATCCGCGCGCCAGGGCGCGTCCGCGCTGCTTCTTTCCAGCAATTCGGTCCAGATAGCCCGGGCCTGATCGATCTTGCCCGACTGTGCATATGCCAGTCCGAGGAAGAATGGCGGGCCGGGATGTTCCGGCGACAGATCGGCGGCTTTCTGAAAGGCGAATTGCGCCGCCGGCGTAATGACGCCGTCTGCATGGACCACCAGCGCATTGCCGAGGCCGACCCATAGATCGGGATCCTCGGGATGTTCCTTCACCCCGTTGCGCAGATAATTGGCAGCCGCACCATGTTTTCCGGCCCGATTGAGGGAGTCGGAAAAGACCAGCCATTCCCGCGCGGTTCCGAAACGTTCGCCCATGTCGTTGCGCGCATCGATGCTGTCGTCATCGAAGCTATTGGGTTTTTCCGTCGGCTCCACCGACACGCCGGCCATGCCGGGATGCCCCTGCCAGGCGTATCCGGCCACCCCGAGCAACAGTGCCGCACCGGTTATTTCGTAGGTGGCGCGGGACATTTTGCCCAATGCGATCAAGGCGCCGGCGCAAACAAGCACCAGCAGAAGAAGGATGATCCAGCCCATTATTCGTCGCCCCGATGTTTGCGGAACCGTCCGCGCGCCAGCCACAGGGCAGCCAGCAGCAGAATGATCGGCGCGATCCACAGCGGCCAGGTAACAGCCGAGGATATCGGCGGATCATAGGATACCCAGTTTCCATAGCGTTCAATCAGCCAGCTGCGGACCTGATCGGGCGTTTCGCCAGCGGCAATTCTTTCCCGCACCTGGCTGCGCATATCGCCCGCCATCGGTGCATTGCTGTCGGCAATCGACTGGCTCTGGCATTTCAGGCAGCGCAATTCTTCCATCAGATCGCGCGCGGCGGCCTCTTTCGAGGGATCATCCAACTGCCGGTCGGCATAGGGTGCTGGCGGCAGGCCGGTTTGCGCGACAACCGGAGCGGCCAGGCAAAGGCAGAGCAGGACCAGAAATCTCGTCATCCCGCATCCTCCAGCAGTTCCAGCAGCTTGTCGATATCTTCTTGCCGGATATCACCGATATGCTGGTGAACGATGATACCATTGCCGTCGATGACGAAGGTCTCGGGCACACCGGAGGAGCCCAGTTCGAGCTGCACCTTGCTGGTCGTGTCGGTGCCGATCCGCGTATAGGGATTGCCCCAGCGGTTCAGGAAATTGGCGATATCTTCCGGCGTGTCTCGGCTGGCAATCGCGTTGATTTCAACGCCGGCTTTCTGCAATTCCAGCAACTGCGGCGCCTCGGCGATGCAGGGCACACACCAGCTGGCGAAGATGTTGAGCAAGGTCGGCTTGCCTTTTACCAGATCATTACTGCTCAAGCCTGGTCGCTGCTCGATGGCCGCTGGCAAAGCGAAGGTGGGCATCGGCTTGCCGACCATCTTGCTCTCGATAATATTATCCTTCGGCATGATCAGGCCGGTCGCAACCGCGGCGAAGAACAGGCCGAAAAGCACGAGCGGTAGCCAGAGCAGCCAGCGGTTCACAGTGTCGCCTCGACAAATTCGCGCTGCTTGCGCTGTTTATAGCCGCGCCGCAAACGGCCGACCATCGCCAGAAAGCCGCCCAGCGCGACCAATATGCCGCCATACCAGATCAGGGTGACGAACGGCTTCCACCAGACCCGTATCTGCCAGCGTCCTTCGCTGTCGCCATCACCGAGCACGACATAGAGCTGTCCGTTCCAGCGAGTCAGCAGCGCCGCTTCGCTGGTCTGGGTCTGGGCTGCGGCGAACATCCGGTTTTGCGGCGTGATCTCGTGAATCGCTCCATCGCCATATTGCGCCGTTATCCGGCCTTCGAGCGCGGTCCAATTGGGTCCGGCCATCGGCTCGATGGCCTCGAATTTCAATTTCCAGTCGTTGACGGCAATCTCGTCACCCGGCTGTGCCGCGACCAGTCGCTCTTCGGTAAAGCTGCTTTCGCACGCCATGCCGACCAGCGCCACCGCGATACCGAAATGGGCGATGACCATGCCATAAGTGTGCAGCGGCGTGCGGCGCAGATTGCGCTTCCACAGCGGCGCGAAGCTGGCAACGGCAACACCCGCAGCCAGCGCCAGACCGAGCAGCGCGAGGATCGACATGCCGGTGGTGAACAGGGCCAGCGCAAAGAGAGCGGCGGCAGTGATCAATATCGGTATCGAAATGCGGTTCAGTAAGGCTTTCGGATTATCGCGTCGCCAGCGCAGCAACGGCCCGGCCGCCATGACGGCGACCAGTAGCAGCGCCAGCGGACCCGTTGCGAGATTGAAATAGGGCGGCCCGACCGACAGCTTGTCCCCCGTCACCGCCTCGACCAGCAAAGGATAGAGCGTGCCGATAAACACCAGCGCCAAAATCACGGACAGAAGCAGATTATTGGCAACCAGCGCGCCTTCCCGGCTGACCAGTTCAAACCGCTTGCCTTCCTTCACCGTACCGACGCGCAGCGCGAACAAGGCCATGGCTCCGCCAATATAGATGGCGAGCAAGGCCAATATGAAGCTGCCGCGTTCGGGATCAACCGCAAAAGCATGTACGCTGGTCAATATACCGGAGCGGACGAGGAAAGTCCCGATCATCGACATGGAGAAGGCCACCACAGCCAGCATCAATGTCCATGCGCGCAAACTGTCGCGCGTCGCCAGCACCGTCACCGAATGGAGCAAGGCCGTCGCCGCCAGCCACGGCATCAGCGAGGCATTTTCGACCGGATCCCAGAACCACCAGCCGCCCCAGCCGAGCTCGTAATAGGCCCAGTAGCTGCCCGCCGTGATGCCCAGCGTCAGGAATATCCAGGCGCCCAGCACCCAGGGCCGCATTGCCTTGGCGAAAGCCGCTCCGACATCGCGGGTAATCATCGCTCCGACGGCAAAGGAAAATGCTACGGAGAGTCCGACATAGCCGAAATAGAGCGTCGGCGGATGGAAGGCGAGACCGGGGTCCTGCAGCAGCGGATTGAGCCCCTGCCCGTCCGCCGGTACCGGGAACATCCGCTCAAACGGATTGGAAGAAACCAGCAGGAACGCGTAAAAGCCCAGACTGATAAACGCCTGCGCCGCCAGCGTCGCCACCAGCGTTCTCTTGTTCAGCGACCGTTCGAATAGCGCGATAAAGGCGCCGGCCAGCCCCATGACCGTGACCCAGAGCAGCATCGATCCTTCGTGATTGCCCCAGGTCCCGGCAAATTTGTAGAGCAAGGGCTTTACCGAAGCGCTGTTCATCACCACCAGCCGGACCGACATGTCGGAGCGGAGGAACAGCCAGATCAGCAGCAGAAAGGAGAGGCTGACAAACAGGCCCTGGGCCACCGCGACCGGACGGATCGCGGCATAATAATCGTTCCGCTCCGCCCGCAGGCCGATGGCCCCCAGCGCAAATTGCAGCAGCGCCAGCGCGGCAGCCAGCCAGAGCGCGATCAGACCGGTTTCGGCGATCATTGGACCAGCGTCTCCGTCTTATGTTTGCCGGATGTCATATCAATGCCTTCCAGCTCGCGCGGAATGTAATTTTCATCATGTTTGGCGAGCAAGGTCTCGGCGACAAACATGCCATTGGCATCGAGCCGGCCATCGGCGACAACGCCCGATCCTTCGACAAACAAATCCGGGGTGATGCCGGTATAGGTGACTTTTTGACGGGCGCCGGCATCCTGCACGATGAACTGCACGGTAACCCCATCGGCCGATCGCTGGATGGAGCCTTCCTCCACCATGCCGCCCAGACGGATGGCCGCGCCTGCTTCGGGCTGTTGCTGGGCAATATCGGATGGCGTGTAGAAATAGCTGGCCTGATCCTGCAGCGCATAAGCCGCCAGCAACCCGGCACCGACCAGTGCAACCACCGCCAGCAGCGCCAGTGTCAGTCTCTGATGCTTTGCCTTCATTTGCGCTTGCTCAACTGATCTGCCTTTGCTTCCGCTTTGCGCATCGCCAGATAGCTATGCGCCACGACCAAGGCTGTGCCCAACAGCACAAACGCATAGGAAGCAATCACAAAGGGCAAATGGTTCATTCTGCTGCCATCCTTTTCAGCCGCGCATCGACTTTCGTTTGCGCCAGACTGGCTCGCATCCGCATAAGCACAATCGCGCCGAACAAGAGAGAGAAACCTATCGCCGAAACCAATAGAGGCCATAAATAGAGCGTATCGATCGTGGATTTGCCCATGATACTGATGCTCGTGCCCTGATGGTGGGTCTCCCACCATTCAACCGAAAAACGGATGATCGGCAGATTGATAATGCCGACGACGCCGAAAATTGCGGCAATCCGGCTCTGTCCCTTGCCTTTGCTGGTCTCGTTGGCCAGCACGATATAGGCGAGATAGAGAAAGAACAGCACCAGCATAGAGGTCAGGCGGCCGTCCCAGACCCACCAGGTGCCCCACGCCGGACGCCCCCAGATCGCGCCGGTGATCAGACATAGCAGAGTGAATAATGCTCCGGGGACCGCAATCGCGCGCGCCGCGTGCGAGGCCAGCGGATGCCGCCAGATCAGTTCGGAGATGCTGGCAATCGCAATGCCGGACCATCCGGCCATGCCGAGCCACGCCATTGGCACATGGACAAAGATGATCTTCACCGTATCGCCCTGCAACCGCTCGGCCGGCGTCGCCCACAGACCCCAGATGCAGGCAAGCAGGACCATGGCGATCCCGCCGAAAAGCAAAAACGGCGTCAGCGGCCTGGCAAGTGACAGGAAGCGGGTGGGATTGGCATAGGCGTGCATGGGTAAAGCGATATTGCCTCGGTTACGGATGTTCAACATCAATCGCGGCTTTCGATGGCAGAAGCGCGGCAAGGCGACAAGCGTTTTTCCGAATTGCGGGCAGCTGCGCGGTCGCAAAACCGGTGACGAGACGGGTCCCGGAGACCGTCCTCGCCTTTTCCGCCTGCCCGGCTAGTGGATAGTGATCATCGTCAATTGCTCGGCCAGGCGGAGCGCGGCAGCATAATCATCTTCAAAATAGACGCCCGCCAGACCGTCGTTCGCCAGGCCGATCCGCCCGAGCATTTCCCGCGGCTGCACTTGCACGCCGGACAGGATGATCTTGGCGCCGGAGACGCGGGCCTGCTCGATAAATTCCTCGATCATCGTCACGCCGCTGGCATCGAGCATCGGCACCAGCCGCATCCGCAAGATGATGACCTTGGGCGTGCGCCCGATCTTGCGCATCGCGTCGAGCAATTCACCCGCCACCCCGAAAAACACCGGTCCGCTGATCCGGAACACCTCGACGCCGCTCGGGAGATCGTCGCGCTGGCTCAGGTCATCGGCATCATCATCCGGATCGGGTCCATTGCCGTTCTCCAGCTGCACCGTCTCGCTCATCCGCGCCATGAACAACAGCGACGCCAAGGTGACCCCGACGCCGATCGCCACGGTCAGATCGACCAATATCGTCAGCCCGAAGGTGAGCAGCAAAACCGCGCGGTCGCTGTTGGGCATGCGCAGCAGCGCGATGAACCGGTCGATCTCGCACATGCCCCAGGCGACGACGAACAGGATCGCCGCCAGCGCGGCCATTGGCACGAAGGCCATCAGACTGCTGCCCAGCAGGATGAAGAGCAGAATGAACAGCGCGTGCATCATGCCGGCCACGGGCGTCTTCGCGCCCGCCTTGATATTCGTCGCGGTCCGCGCAATCGCCCCCGTTGCGGGCAGTCCGCCAAAGGCCACCGAACCGAGATTGGCGACGCCCTGCCCGATCAGCTCCTGGTTGGACCGGTGGCGGGTGCCGGTCATCCCGTCCGCGACCACAGCGGACAACAAAGCTTCGATCCCGGCGAGAAAGGCAATGGTGAAAGCCGAAGGCAGCAATTCCGCGACCCTTGCCCAGGTCACGACGGGCAGCGACGGCATCGGCATTGTCACCGGCATATCCGGAAAGCGCGTCCCGATCGTGTCGACGGGCAGCTTGAGCAGCGCGACCACGATCGACGCCAGCACGAGTGCAATCAGGAAACCCGGCAATTTGGGGGCGAACCTCTTGAGCGCGACAATCACGCAGAAAGCACCGAGACCGACCAGCAGAGTAGCCATATGCACCGTCGACATGGCACCAAAATAGGCCTGCCATTTCGGCAGAAATTCCGACGGAACGGTCTCCAGCGACAGACCCAGAAAATCCTTCACCTGGCTGGAGGCAATGATCACCGCGATGCCCGCGGTGAAGCCGGTGACCACCGGATGCGGGATGAACTTGATCAGCCGCCCGATCTTGAACGCCCCGGCGGCAATCAGGATCAGCCCCGCCATGAATGTCGCGATCAGCAGGCCGTCATAGCCATGCTGGGCGATGACATTGAACACGACCACGACGAAGGCGCCGGTCGGCCCGCCAACCTGCACCCGGGAACCGCCGAGGAAGGAGATCAGGAAGCCGGCGATAACCGCGGTGACCAGCCCCTTGTCGGGCGAGGCGCCGCTGGCGATTGCCAATGCCATCGACAGGGGCAGCGCCACGATCGCGACGGTCAGACCGGCGACCGCATCAGCCTTGAACAGGCCGAAATCATAGCCTTCGCGCATCGTGGTGAAAATTTTGGGCGTGAAGCTGTTCATCGGCCGGGCCTCTATTCGGTTGCCGCGTCCGACCCCGCCTGATCGAACAGGATCGAGCCCACTGCGCTTGCCGCCTTGCCTCCCGTCGTCTCGCGCAGCCGCACGCCGCGACCGATACCGGTGCTGGGCGCATTTTCCCCGATCAGTTCTATCCCGGCGTTTTCCAGTGCGCCGATGACCTTGACCAGCGTGTCGACCACGCCACGCACCTGCCCGTCGGAAGCTTCCATGCGCTGGATCGTCGGCAATGACAGGCCAGCCAGGCCGGCCAGTTGCCGCTGATCGATCCCCAGCAGGGCGCGAGAGGCCCGCATCTGTTGTGACGTGATCATCAATCTATTCCTATTGATATATTATACATCAAATATCAGTATTAACAATTTATCTTGATGGTGTATAGAGAATATTCATCAACGCCGGCCTCTGCGGCTCAGACATATAGACAGGACAAGGTGAATGGCCGGATTTGAGACTTTGCTCGACAGGATCGTCGACGACATGAGCAACCGCGACGAAGCCTCTCCCACGCCACCGGAAGCATCTGTCGTCCCGGCGCTGCCGAAATCGGTGTCCGAGGCCTTCACGCGCGGCCTGCTCGGCCGCTGCCCCAGCTGCGGTAAAGCCAAGATGTTCCCACGGCTGCTCAAGCCGGTCGACCGTTGCCCGCTATGTGGCCAGGACTGGACCGCGCAACAGGCCGATGATTTCCCCGCCTATGTGGCGATCATCGTCACCGGCCATATACTCGCGCCCGTCATCATCTTCATGATCAACGAGACCGCCTTCTCCATGTGGACCAATCTGCTGATCATAATCATCATGGCGCTTGCCCTGATCGCCGCCCTGCTGCAACCGGCCAAAGGCGCGATCATCGCCCTGCAATGGTGGCTGGGCCTGAACGGATTTAAAAAACCTCCCCGTCCGGGCGCAGCGCTGCTGTCCGACACTGGCCAGGATCGCTGACAGCCCGGACCGCCGTTCCGAAAAGGCCAGCAGCAGCGATATGGCGCAGGCTTTTCCGCACGTGTCACGAAACCGTCAATAAAGATTCATCCCGGAGTCTTCGAAACGGTCATTTCCCTTCACAATTAGCGCCTAGAGGCCCGGTACATCAGATTTACCGGAGGGCATCATGGCCAAAATATCTAAGTTTCGCAAAGAGTTACTAATCGGATCGGCGGCTGTCCTGCTGGCTCTGCCGGGCGTCGCTACGGCCGGTACGGTGAGCGGCGTGGTCAGCGACTCCAGCGAAACCAGAGGCTTGCAGGCGGCCCAGGTCCGCATCGTCGAGCTGGACCGGGTGGTCACCACCGGTCGCGACGGCAGCTATCGCTTCCCCGATGTGCCGGCCGGCACCTATACGCTGGAGACCCGCTATATCGGCGCGGACACCAGCCAGACCAGCATCACGATCAGCGACGCCAGCCCCACTGTCGCCAATATACTGCTGCAAAGCGGTGCAGGCACGGAAATCCTGGTCATCGGCCAGAGTGCCAACCAGGCCAGTTCGCTTTCCCGCAAGCGCGAGGCCGATGGTGTTTCCTCGGTCCTGACCCGGGATGCGATCGGCCAGTTTCCCGACCAGAATGTCGCTGAATCGCTCCGCCGCGTTCCAGGTGTCAACATCCTCAACGACCAGGGCGAAGGCCGCTTTGTATCGGTCCGCGGCCTCGACCCCAATCTGAACGCGTCCTCGCTCAACGGTGTGCGCATCCCCTCGCCCGAAAGCGATGTCCGCTCGGTGGCGCTCGACGTCATTTCCAGCGACCTGATCGAATCGATCGAAATCAAGAAATCGCTGACCCCCGACATGGACGGCGACACGATCGGCGCCTCGATCGAAATCAAGACGGTCAGCGCCTTTGACCGCAAGAAAGACCTGCTGACCGGCAAGATCGAGGGCAGCTACAATGATTATGCCGGCCATGTTTCACCAAAGGGCAGCGTCGATTTCTCGACCCGTCTGACCGATAATATCGGCGTCGCGGGCGGCCTGTCCTATTACAAGCGCAAGTTCGAAACCGATAATATCGAAGCCGAAGGCTGGGATACCAATGATGACGGCGTCGTCTATGCCGAGGAGGTCCAGTACCGCGACTATGACGTCGAACGCGAACGGATCAGCGCCTCGCTGTCCTTCGATTTCCGCGCCAGCGACAGCACCGAACTCTATGTGCGCGGCATCTACAGCCAGTTCGATGATCAGGAATTTCGCGGACGCACGACCTTCAAGCTCGACGAGGAAGCCAGCAGCGGCGACGCCAACAGCGCTCTGTTCGACGACGCCGACGGTGAAATCGAGATCGAACGGGACATCAAGGACCGCATGGAAAGCCAGAAGATCCGTTCCGTCGTGCTCGGCGGCAAGACCGAAACCGGTCCCTGGAAAGTTGAATATTCGGGCAGCTGGTCGAAATCGAGCGAGAATGAAGATGGTTCGCTCGACCCCACGACCTTTTCCAACAAGTTCGAAGACGACGGGCTCAGCGTCCTGTTCGATTATGCGGACGGTCGCATCCCGACTTACAGCTACGCTTCCGGTTCTGCCCTGGCCAACGACCCTGGTCTATATGAGCTGGACGATGTCGAACTGACCGCTCTGTCGGCGGCAGAGGACGAGGAATATTCGGCAAAGCTGGACGTCTCCCGCCAGTTCGCGATGGGCAATGGTGATTTCACCGTGCAGGCCGGCTTCAAGGGCCGCTGGCGCGAAAAACGCTACGACAATGACGTTGAATTTTACGAAGACAGCACCGGCACTTACACGCTAGCCGATGTGCTGGGCACCCAGACCTATCGTATCACCGATCTTGGTCCGGTTGCCAGCCATAGCGGTCCCACGGAATATTTCCGCGCCAATTTCGGCGATTTCGAACTTCAGGAAATCGACAGCCAGTTTGATTCCGCTGTTTCCGACTATGTGAACCAGGAAGATATTTACGCCGGCTATCTGCTGGGTCGCTGGGACAGCGACAAGCTGCGCGTCATCGGCGGTGTGCGCTTCGAGAGGACCGAAAATGTCATCTCCGCCAACACGGTGACCCTGGTCGAGGAAGACGCAACCTTTGGCGGCGTGACCTTTACCGAAGACACAGTCGTGGTTGCACCCAACAGCTTCACGCGCAGCTATGACGACTGGCTGCCGAGCCTCAATATCCGCTTCGAACCGCAGCGCAATCTGGTATTGCGCGCTGCCGGCTACCGCAGCGTCGTGAGACCCAATCTGTCCGATCTGGCCCCCCGTTTCGCTGTCGAACAAAATGACGATGACGAGCGCGAAGGTGAATTCGGCAATCCCGACCTGCTGCCTTACGAAGCCTGGAACTTCGATGCGTCCGCCGAATTTTACTTCAGCTCGAACGGCGCGCTGACGGCGAACCTGTTCTACAAGGATATCAAGAATTTCATCGTCGAATCGCTTGAGGAGAACGGCACCCGCTTCGGCATAGACTTTGACGAGGCAACCATCCCGATCAACGGCAGCAGCGCCGAGGTTTTCGGCATCGAACTGGGCTTTGCGCAGGCACTCAATTTTCTGCCCGATCCGCTCGACGGCTTTCTCGTCAACTTCAACTATACCTATACCGATGCCACCGGCACGGTGCCGACGGACGGTGATATCACCGATCTGCGCAGCATCACTCTGCCGAGCAGCTCCAAGCACACGTTCAACGCGGTACTGGGTTACGAGAAAGGCCCGTTCGATTTTCGTCTCGCGGGCACCTATCGGGACCGCTATCTTGACGAACTCGGCGCGGAAGCCGGCGAGGACCGGTATGTCGACAATCATTTCCAGCTCGACGCCAGCGTGAAGTTCAAGCTGAACAAGAATATCCGGTTGTTCGCCGAATGGATCAATATCAACAATGCCAAATATTTCGCCTATCAGAATTTCGATACGCGTAAGCGGCTGTTGCAATATGAAGAATATGGCTCGACCTTCAAATTTGGCGCAAAGATAACGATGTGATGAAAAATATACTCTCCCCTCTGCTGCTCGGCAGCCTCGCTCTGTCCGGTTGCGCAACCCCCTCAGGTACGGTCTCTTCAGCGCCGACGCTCGCACTGACGGCCGACGCGGAAACCGTTCCGGTCGGCACCGTCAACCGCGATGCGGCGGATGATCCGGCGATCTGGCGCAATGCCGAAGATCCGGCGAACAGCCTGATCATCGGGACCGACAAGCGCGCCGGTCTCTATGTCTACGGTCTGGATGGCAGCAAGAAATCCTTCCTGCCGGAAGGCGAGCTGAACAATGTGGATCTGCGCGAAGTCATGATCGGCGGCGAGAAGACCGTGCTGGTCGGCGCGAGCATCCGCAACGACCGCGCCAACGCGCATATCGGTCTCTACCGGCTCGATTCCGAATCCGCGGAACTGACTTTGCTGGGCAAATATCCGGCCGGTCCCGGCGAAGCTTATGGGTTCTGCTTCGGTCAGGACAGCGGCGGCGAGACCTTTGCCTATATGATCGAGAAAAGCGGCTTTGTCCGCGAGATCACTTTAGCATTTGATGGCGGCACACCGAGCGCTCGTATTACGCGCGAATATAAGCTGGCGACCCAGCCGGAGGGCTGCGTCGTCGATGACCGCACCGGGCGGCTTTATGTCGGCGAAGAGAATAGCGGCATATGGCTGTTCGATCTGAATGCCGACAATTTCGAGCCGCAGCGCTTTGCCAATATCAATGGCAAAGAACTGGTCGCCGATGTTGAAGGACTGGCACTGGCCCCGGAAGGTCTGAATGGCGGCTATCTGGTAGCCTCCAGCCAGGGCGACAATGCCTATGTGCTCTATGACCTGATCACAGGCGCCTATGTGAACCGCTTCCGCCTGGTCGATGGCGCCATAGACGGCACGTCGGAAACGGACGGGATCGAAGTCATATTGGGTGACTTTGGCCCGGCCTATCCCGAAGGGCTGATGGTGATGCAGGATGGTGCAAATGAAGGCGGCACACAGAATTTCAAGCTGGTAAGCTGGTCGAAGATCAAGGCTGCCGTCGCGCCATAATATTGACGAATGGAACGGAAGGGAGCGTCGCCGCGGCCTCTCTTCCGTCATCCCGTCAAAACTGCTTTCCTACAGTCGACCCTATCCTCTATCTTCCGGCCTGTCCTTCGCCATGCGCGGGACAGGCTCTTTGACATTTGAACGGAAGGAGGATGCTCACACGACCTTTGAAACTCCGCGCACCCGGGCGGAAAATCCAAAGGTTACACTAGGCGCCGGCATGGCGGCCGGAAAATGGCAGAAACCTGAGCCTTTCAGGCAAAGGTCACAGAAAATAAAACCATTGGACCTTGTAAAGTTCGGCCTGGGCCTAGCCCCGGCCGATCAACGCCATTGCCATATTGTCGGCGACATCTGAATCCGGAAGTTTTTGTGCCGCGCTCTGTTCCCAGATCTCGGTCAGCCGCTGTGGAATCATCGCGACCCGTCGATTGACTTCCTTGACGTCGCCGTCGCCGAGATATTCCAGACCGACGCTGATGATGCCGCCGGAGTTGATGACATAATCCGGTGCAAACAGGATGTTGCGGTCGAAGATTCGCTGGCCGTCTTCGGGAGTCGCTAGCTGGTTGTTGGCGCCACCGGCAACGATCGGAACATTGAGATGAGCGATAGAGACTTTATCCAGTATCGCGCCCAAGGCATTGGGACTGAATACATCTGCCTCGACCCGCATGACCTCGTCGAGGCCGACGACCGTCGCGCCGATTTCCTTCGCCAGCGCGGCCGCATGGTCCTTGTTGATATCGGCGATGCTCAGCTTCGCGCCATCCTTGGCCAGCAGACGGGCAAGACCGCCGCCGACGCTGCCGACGCCCTGGATCGCGACATGGACGCCGTCCATGGATTCGCGGCCCAGCTTGTGCGCCACTGCGGCCTTCACGCCGAGATAGACGCCCATCGCGGTAAAGGGTCCGGGATCGCCACCGGCTTCGCCGCTATTGCTGACCGGCAGGCCGGAGACATATTTGGTTTCCTTGGTCAGAGCGACCATGTCCGCTGCGGTGATTCCGACATCTTCTGCGGTCACATATTGGCCGCCAAGCGACTCGATCATCCGGCCGAAAGCGGCGAGCATTTCGGGTGTCTTGGTCCGGTTGCGGTCGGCGAGAATCACCGCCTTGCCGCCGCCCAGTGGCAGTCCGGCCATGGCGTTCTTGAAGCTCATGCCGCGCGACAGGCGCAGCGCGTCGGTTACTGCGGTTTCGCGGTTTTCGTAGTGCCAGAAGCGCGTACCGCCGGCACCGGGGCCGAGATGGGTGCTGTGCAGCGCGATAATCGCGCTGAGGCCACTGTCGGCATCGTGGAAAAAATGGACCGCTTCATGGTCGTCAAAATCCGGCAAGTCCCACATCACGCTCATGGCGGTTATCCCTGGCAATTGGAGTAATTAAATATCCCATAGCTGTAATTTAATTACAAATAAAGAAAGACTTTGCAGCCCGGCCATGTGGTGATGGCCTGGTAACACATCGTCGTCTTCAGGGAAAAATGGGGCGATCGAGGGGTCTCGAACCCCCGACCTCCGGTACCACAAACCGGCGCTCTAACCAACTGAGCTACGATCGCCACAAGCCGCGCACTATATAGCCGCATTGCGATGGGGTCCATAGGGATAGGCGGTGGCAATCGTCAAGCATTTAGCGGGGCAATCTGGAATTAAAACGCATCGCCACGCTGGCGGTGGACCAGCCGGGCCGGTTGCCGCGCCGCATCGATCAGGGCGCGCTCCTCGACCAGCGCGCTTTGCATCTCGACCGCGAGATCGACGCGGAACCAGCGGGTGGTCAGCTTGACCTGGCTCTGGACTTCGGACGTCGCACCGAGGCTCGCCGGATAGGATTGCGCCCAGAAATCATTGAGGCTGCCATATCCCAGTTCCGGCCGCCGCCCGAGAAACTGGCGGGCGGGTGTCAGGTCGGACGGCAACGCGCCGAGCATCGCCAGCAAGATCGCCTGCTCCGGCCGCAGCGTGTTGATATTGATTGGCGAAAGATCGGTGGTCGGCAGCGCGCACAGCCAGGGCGCGATGCGGACATAGACATCGTCGGTCACGCCCTTGATGGTCCGCAACTCGCTGATGTCGACGATCAATGCATTGGCCGTGCGGTAGGGCGTCTCCTGCTGCAGATAATATTGATCCTCCGCGCCGCGGGGGGCCGCCACCATGTCGCTGTCGATCCAGTCCGCGACCGACTCCGCAATATCAACGGCATCGCCGTCCAATATGCCCAGCATCACCATCAGCCGCGAAAATTGCGCCACCCCTTCCGGCCTTGCCGTCAGGACGTCCTGCTGCTGCGTGACGAGACTGTTGATGTTGAAACAATTGCCGCCGTCGGACAGCGATGCCGTGATGATCCCGCCCGGCACGGGAAAGCTCTGCTCCTTGCCGTTCCAGCCGCCGACATTGATCGTCCGGCCCGGCGATAGCGATACGATCTCTTCGGCGGAACGCATGCCGATCGATTCGGCGGCTATCAGATAGGCCTTGGCCTGTGACAGTTCCCGCGCGTTGGAGGCCAGCTTGGTCGCGCCAGCCAGCCGGTCAATCCCGTGCGCCGCCAGTATCGCGATCACGGCGACCAGCAACAGGACCGTCAGCAGCGCCGCGCCGCGTTCTTTCCCGCTCCCTATCTCCCGAAATTCGCTCACAAATAGCCCGTCCCGACCAGAAACAAATGCCGATATCGCCGCCCTTGCTGATCGAACTGGATCTCGATCGCTCGCGGCAAATCTGCCAGTCGCTCGGTTTCCCAGCGGCCGGACCACAGCCCGCGCTTGTCGCGAAAGCGGACTTCCAGTGTATCCACGTTCGAGATCAGTACCGCTGGCTGATCAATCGATCCGCCATCGGTCATCCGGTATCGCCAGCGCTCCAGATTGCCGTCCCTCAGACGATATTCAACCCGTTCCAGGTTCGATCGCGCCTGACCATTGATATTGCTCTGGCCACCCCGCGTGAATTTCAAAAAGGCCGCCTCGGCTCCGCCACTCTCGCTGGCAAAAGCCGGCATCCGGTCGCCGCGATCATCGCGGTGGGTTCGCGGCAAGGCCTGGCTCAGGTCAGCCTCCATCAAGGAAACAAAGCGCTGCATTTCCGCCATCTGCCCCAGATTCTCTGCGGTTATCTCGTCGCTGTCGACAGCCGAGCGCAGCATGATCACCCCGGCGACCGAGAGCATCGCGAAAATGAACAGCGCGACCATCATCTCGACCAGAGTGAAGCCGTTGCGATCGCGGGAATTGGCAGGAATTTTGTCCATTGTCCTCGCTTATATTCAGACTGGCCTGAACCGCAAACAGCGGTTGCGATCAACAGGGATTCATTTATCGTGAAGCGGGATAGTTAGTGGCAATTTTGGACGGTGATATGACACAAGCCAACAATACATCGGCTGACTATCTTGTCGCACTGGGAAAGGTGCAGCGCTTTCCGCGCAAGGAAAT
This sequence comes from Sphingorhabdus sp. YGSMI21, assembly GCF_002776575.1. GTDB lineage: Bacteria > Pseudomonadota > Alphaproteobacteria > Sphingomonadales > Sphingomonadaceae > Parasphingorhabdus. The sequence goes on from NZ_CP022548.1 coordinate 3,719,962, forward strand.
AGAATTGTGCATCGTCAGGAACTTTCTAGACTCCGATGAATGCAGCAGGTTGGTGGCCATGATCGACGAGCAGCGGCGCCCCTCCACCATTGCTGATCCGAACGGTGACGACTATTTTCGAACCAGCGAAACCTGTGATCTCGATCATCAAGACCGGTTCGTAGCGGAAATCGACGCGAAGATCTGCGGCCTTGCCAATATCGACAGAAAATATGGCGAACCTCTGCAGGGCCAGCGTTATGCGGTGGGTCAGGAATTCAAGGCACATACGGATTTTTTCGATCCCGCCGGTCAGGATTTCATCAAATATTGCTCGATCTCCGGACAGCGCACCTGGACCTTCATGCTCTATCTTAACGAACCCGACGCCGGCGGGGCTACACGCTTCACCCGGTTCAAGAAGAGCTTCACCCCGGAAACCGGTACGTTGCTGTGCTGGAACAACCGGAATGTTGATGGCAGCGTCAACGAATGGACATTGCACCACGGCATGAAAGTCCGGCGCGGCACGAAATATGTAATCACCAAATGGTTTCGGGAGAAACCCTGGCCTTGGAACGGATAAGCCTATTGCCTTCAAATCAATGAAACTGACTCGCTACCGCCCCGGCCCCGGCATGATGGTCTCCGCTGCCTTTATCGGCCCGGGAACGGTCACCGCCTGCACATTGGCCGGAGCAAATTTCGGCTTCGCGCTGCTCTGGGCACTGCTGTTCGCCACCATTACCACGATCGTCCTCCAGTCCTTTGCCATCCGCATCGCGCTGGTTACCCAGCTTGGGCTGGCCGAGGCGATGCTGAAGTCCGTGACATCACCGATAGTCCGCGCACTGGCGGCCTTGTTGCTGATTTCCGCGCTCGTCCTCGGGAATGCAGCCTATGAAGCGGGCAATATGTCGGGAGCTGCGCTTGGGCTTGAAGCGATAAACGGCGGTTCGCTTCCCTTCGGCATGGCGCCGGTGATCATCACCATCGCCCTCGTCGCATCGGCCATGCTGATATTTTCGAAACCGCGATGGGTGGAGAATATACTGATAGCATTGGTGCTGCTTATGAGCGCGGCCTTCATCCTGACCTTTCTGCTCATCCGACCCGATCTCGGTGCCTTGCTGCGAGGTTTTGTGCCTTCGGTACCGGAGGGGGGCCTGTTGACCGCAATCGCGCTCATCGGCACCACCATCGTGCCCTATAACCTGTTCCTGCATGCGGCGAGCGTGCGCGACCGTTGGAACAAGGAACAAATGCCCGAAGCGCAACTGGACAACAGGATTTCCATCGGTATCGGCGGGCTGGTATCGATGACGATAATGGCCACCGCCGCGGCCAGTCTTTTCGGCAGCGGCAAGACGATCGAAAATGCGGTCGACATGGCCCATCAGCTTACCCCGCTGTTCGGCAACCTGGCAACGATCACGCTTGGCGCGGGACTCTTTGCAGCGGGCCTGACCTCTGCGATCACCGCTCCGCTGGCCACCGGCTATATCGTGCAGGAAATTTTCACCACCTCCAACTCACGCTGGCCCTTCCGGATCGGTGCACTTATCGTGATTCTCTCCGGAATGTTTGCTGCGTTGCTCGGCTATCGCCCGGTCGAACTGATCTTCGTGGCCCAGATTGCAAATGGTCTGCTACTCCCCATCATCGCGATTTTCCTGCTTCGGCTCGCGAATAACCGCGCGCTACTCGGAACATATGCCAACGGTGTCCGGGCCAATATTCTCGGGGCAGCAATATTGCTGATCACCACCGCTTTGGGTTTCCGGTTGATCGCCCGCGCGCTAGGCTTCTGGCCATGACCCGTGTCATCGATCTGAATGCCGACCTTGGCGAAGACGAAAGTCCTGACGGCATCGCTCGCGATATCGCTATCATGAATGTCGTCTCCAGCTGCAACATCGCGACCGGCGGCCATGCCGGTTCGGAAAAAAGCATGCGCACCATGCTATCCGCCGCGAAGGCCAAGGCGATCGCTCCGGGCGCCCACCCCTCATATCCGGACCGGGCAGGTTTCGGCCGCACCTCCATGAATATCACGCTCACGGACCTGGTTGTGAGCCTGACGGAGCAGTTGCGTACCATCGCCGCGATTGCAGCAGAAGTCGGTGTGGCGCTTACCCACATCAAGCCGCATGGCGCTCTGTACAATGATGCTCAGGATGATCCCGATCTGGCCAGACTGCTGGTCGACATCGCGTCGCAATCCAGACTTCCGCTAATGGGCATGGCCGGATCGCTAATCCAGCAGGCGTCATCAGAGGGAAATATCGGTTTTATCACCGAAGCATTCATTGACCGGCGATATACTAGCGAGGGTAGACTGGTTCCACGCAGCGAAGCAGGGGCAGTCATTGCACAGGAGGACCAGCGAATCCGGCAAGGCCTTGATCTGGCGCGCGGCGCCGCACTGACCACGCAGGACGGATCAACGCTGACCGTTCCTGCGCAAAGCCTCTGCCTCCATTCGGACAGCGACGGAGCTCTGGAAACAGCGACAAAAATGCGCAGGGCGCTGGAACAGGCTGGCATGGTGATCGGAACGGTCGGGTTGTGACCGGACAGACTTATTCCATTCATATTTGCGATGACTGGATCAGCATTTCTCTGCCCGGTTGGGATATGATACTGGCAGCACAATCCGCGCTATCGACCGACGGTCACTGGACGGAAATTGTCCCTGGTATCGACAGTATAGCGGCCCAGTTCGACCCTGCCCTCCTCTCGCCCGCCGAAGCGGTCCGGATAGCATCGGAACGAATGGAAAGGCTGGCACCCATGGCCAGCGAATCTCCCTCCGCCGTGAAGATTCCCGTGTGCTACGATTTGGCATTTGCTCCGGATCGGGAATTCGTAGCGGGAAAAATCGGGATAGACGCGGATATATTGCCGGCATGGCATGCAGCCCGGACCCAGCGGGTGGCCATGCTTGGTTTCATGCCGGGCTTTGCCTATCTCCAGAGCATCGAGGAATGCGACACAATCGGGCGGCTGGCAACTCCGCGCCAATCAGTAGCGGCCGGTTCGATCGGAATCATTGGTCGCCAGAGTTGCATCTACTCCTTTGACAGCCCGGGCGGATGGCCCATTATCGGCCGGACACCGCTTCGCCTGTTCGATCCGGCCAGAACAAAGCCTGCTCTACTCTCCGCCGGAGCAACCGTGTGCTTTGAACCGATTTCGAAAGACATGTTCGACAATTGGGAAACGGAAGCGGAAGAATGAGCATCACCGTTCTGAAAGCGGGCCTGCAAACAACGTTGCAAGGTGCTCCCTATACCGGCCACCGGCATCTGGGCATGCCCGCTGCGGGCGCCGCCGATTGTCTTTCACTGGCGTTGGCGAATTTTCTGGTCGCCAAATCCTTTGGCGAAACCGCAATCGAGATCGCGCTCACCGATGCCAGTTTCCGGTTCAACGAGCCCTGCTCCCTCGCGGTGGTCGGCGCAGCGGAATATCTCCGGATCAATGGCGACGAGCAACCGTTGCATCGGACGCTGGAGATCAAGGCCGGGGACAGGATCGATATCGGCCCGAGCCGCCCGGGATGCCGGACCTATCTGGCGATATCGGCAGCTATTCATGCAGAGAGCTTGCTTGGAGGCCGTTCAACCTATCTGGCAGCAAGGCTCGGCGGCTTTCAGGGACGGACGCTTGGAAATGGCGATGTCATCACATTTTCACCGGATTCGCCGGAGACGGCGGGAGATCGGATCACGCCGGAGCATCTCAGGCCGCATTTCAGTTATGATCATGTTTTGAGAATCACACCGGGTCCGGAAACGGACCAAATCAGCGAAAGCCTGCTCGATAACCTGTGCCTTGCCCCTTATATAGTGGGCGGTCGCGCCAACCGTATGGGCATCGCTCTTGAGGGAACAGCACTGAGCGCGAGCGAATCGGCCGATATGCCCAGCGCAGCAGTTTTTCCCGGCACAATACAATTGCCGCCTAGCGGGCAACCCTATCTGCTCGGTCCGGACGCCCAGACCACCGGAGGCTATCCCCGGATTGCGCAAGTGATCCGCGCCGACCGTCATCTGATCGGTCAGCTGGCTACGGGGTCGCGGATTCGGTTTGTCCGAACCACGCCGGAAAAGGCCATGGACATTTACCGGGAAAAGCTTTCCCTGTTGTCTTCCTGGCTCGGCCGGATAAAATTGTGGTGATATATCGAGGCTGTTTAACAGCCTCGAGAACAATCAGCTCTTTTTGAGCGACAGACCACCAAAGCGCTTGTTGAAGCGGGCCACCTGGCCACCTTGATCCATAAGGCGCTGGTTACCACCAGTCCATGCGGGGTGCGAGGAAGGATCGATGTCCAGTTGCAGCGTGTCGCCTTCCTTGCCCCATGTCGAGCGGGTTTCGAAAGTCGTGCCATCGGTCATCTGAACGGTGATCATGTGATAGTCTGGATGCGTATCGGATTTCATTTTCGGCTCCTAAACAGGCTGGTTACCGACCAGACCCAAAGCGAATAAATTTAACGGAAGCGGCCCATTAACCGCCGAATGACAAAAGGGCAAGATTCTTTTGAAAAAGCCTATGCCGCGGGAGGGTCCGCAATCATGGCGGTAAAGCTTGCCTCTGCAGCCAGCTTGTCGCCAATCATTGCCTGTCCCGAAAATTTGCACACGCGCGCGCGCTTCTGTTCGAATTTGACATTCAGCGACAACAAGCAGCCAGGCTCAACCGGCTGACGGAATTTTGCTCCGTCAATCGCCATGAAATAAACCAGCTTGCCGGACCCCACCATGTCGAAGCTTTCCATGGCGAGAACGCCGGCGGCCTGCGCCAGCGCCTCGACAATCATCACACCGGGCATGATCGGTCGACCAGGGAAATGACCCTGGAAAAAGCCTTCGTTGATCGTGACCGCCTTGACCGCCCGTATCGACTCGTCCTTCACGAGCTCTTCCACCCGGTCCACGAGAAGCATGGGATAGCGATGCGGCAGCACCGCCATCACCTTGGTTACATCATAATCCAGAAGCTCTGTCATTAGCGATCAACTAGCGACTGGCCGGCTGCGCTGCGGGAGGCTGCTGCTGTTGCTGCTGAGCGGCCTGATTACGGGCACTGGCAACCAGAAGTTGCTGCAACTGCTGGTGCAGCGCTACGGTGGTACGCTGCGGCTGCCAGCCTGCCGTGGGTGTCGTGCTGACGGACGGAACTCTTGCATCAAGAGCTGCCGTGATATCGTTGGTTACGTCAACCTGGGACGGAGCATAGAGAAATACTTCCGGGTCCAGGATAACGCTGATCTTCTTGTCCGAGACCACCTTTTGCTGGGCATTGCCATATTCGGCGAAAATGCCTTCTACCACAAACATCTGGGCCATGACGGCTGGAGTCTGCAGTTTCTGGATTTCGGCCTCTTCGGCCTGAATGGTCTGCAAAACGGGGTTTTTTGCTTTCACCGCCGCATCGAGCTCTTCCTGCGTCAGCTGCTTGTCGTTGTTCGTATCCAGTTGTGCGCGCAGTCCGTTAAGGGTTTTGTTGCGGGAATCGATCTGGTCGAAATAAGACTTATATTGCGTTCCAATCTGCGCATAGGCCGCTGAAAGGGCTTTTGTCTTGGCAATAGCCAGAGTCGGGTTTGCCGTAGCAATGCCCGAAACTTGCGCGCTCGCAACCGAACCAACGGCCAGGGGCGCAGCAGTTACAGCGAGAACGGTGAGTGCGGTTTTCAAAAAACGTGTCATCAGAATTGTGTTCCTACGTTGAAAGTGAATAGTTTTGTGTCATCGCCCGGCTCTTTCAGCAGAGCCTTGGCTATGTCGATCCGGAATGGACCGAATGGTGAATTCCAGTTTACACCAAAACCCACGGACAAGCGTGGGCTGATCGAATCACCGAAGAAGCGCTCGGTGAAGCTGGTAGCGATCGGGTTGGCGACCCCGTTGGTCGTCGCATCGAACGTGGTTGCAGCCGCCCCGTTGGTATCGGTGGTCAGATAGAGCGGTGCCGCAGCGCCTGTGGGTGATGCGTTGCCCTGACTGTCCTGGGTGCTGAATGCCTGGGTTTGCGCATCTGTCAGAAGCAGAGGCTGAACCACATTGAAGACGGCACCCACGTCGACAAAGATCGAAGGCCGCAGGCCAAGCTCGCTGGCCCCCGAACCGAGCGGGATTTCCAGCTCTGCCCGTCCCAGATAATAGGCACGGCCACCGATGGCATCGTCCGTCTGGGTACCGTTGGTCAACTCGACAATCTCGTTGATCGGATTACCATTGGTATCCAGCCCGGGAATTGTAGATGAACGTACGACGCGTGGCCCCACACCGCGGATATCGAAGCCGCGAATTTGTGGCTCACCGAGGAAAAAGCGATCTGTCAGACGGATATCGTCAATGCCGTCCGCTTCACTTCCACGGTTTTCCAGAGGATGAATATATCCGCCTTCTGCCTTCGCCGTGAAGATAAAATCACCCAGGACGCGCCAATGTTTGGAAGCATTCAAACGGCCGCGGAGATATTTGACACTCCCGCCCAATCCGGCGAAATCGAGGCTACCAACGATGGACTGACCCCGGGTTGGCCGGATACGATTATCACGGTCATCGTAGATCAGCGATGCGCCCAGCGACGATGTTGTACGCGTGCCCAGTGCATCACACAGGTAACGCCCGGCGAGCAGCGGATCACAATCATCAGCTTCGCTGTTGCCTCGAATTCCATCGGCATTGCTATCGGTAAAGAACAGACTCGGCTCCAGCGTCACATCGTCCTGACTGAGGCCGTAGCGAAGCGAGGCGGACAGATATTCGGTAATCGGTACACCGGCACGAATCTGGAAGCCTGTCGTGAGCTGCTCGAAAGTGGTCTGACGGTCGCTGTTTACATAGTTGAAGCTGTTCAGATCGCGACGAAAGACGTCGGCACCAACCGCGATATTCCGGTCAAAGAGATAGGGTTCGGTAAAACCAAGCTCGATCGACTGTGAATAGCTCGAATAGCTGACACTGGCGCGCAATTCCTGACCCTTGCCGCGGAAGTTGCGTTGTCGCACGGACGCCTGGAGGATGAAGTTCTCGACGCTGGAGAAACCGGCGGAAAGCTGCAGTTCGCCGGTCGCCTTTTCCTCGACATTGGCTTCCAAGATAATCCGGTCCGGGGCGCTGCCCTGCTTCTGCTCGATCTCGAGGTCTTCCTGGAAGAAACCGAGCGACTTGATCCGGTTGGCCGAGCGCTTGACCTGGAAACTGTTGAACGCATCGCCCTCGTTAAGCCGGAATTCCCGGCGCACGACCTTGTCCTGAGTTAATGTATTGCCGTTGATATCGATCCGCTCGACGTAAACGCGATCGCTTTCCGCAACCTGGAAGAGAATATCCATGGTCAGCGTTTCTTTGTTCCGCGTAAACTGCGGGCGAACGTCGGCAAAGGCATAGCCGAACAGGCCGGCGGTTTCCGACAAGCGCTCGACCGTGTCTTCGACCTGCTTTGCGTCGTAATAGTCTCCGGTCTTCATCGGCAGCTGGGGCGTCAGGAACTCGGGCGTGAAATCGCGAATATCGCTTTCGACCGACACGTCACCGAACTGGTACCGCTCGCCCTCTTCCACGACATAGGTGATGATGAAATCCCGCTTGTCCGGCGTGAGTTCGGCTACAGCCGAAATGACGCGAAAATCGGCATAGCCTTCGGTCAGATAGAATTGACGCAGCTTCTGCTGGTCAAAGGCCAGGCGATCCGGGTCATAAGTGTCGCTGGAGCTGAAGAAACGGTAGAAGCGCGACTGCTTGGTTACCATTTCCCCGCGCAGCTTGCCGTCGGAAAATTCTTCGTTGCCAATGATGTTGATCTGCTGGACCTTGGATTTGGGTCCTTCATTGATCTCGAAAACGATATCGACGCGATTCTGGTCCAGCTGCACCATTTTCGGTTCGACATTGGCCGCGAAGCGGCCCTTGCGCTTGTAAAGCTCGACGATCCGGGCCACGTCGGCGCGCACCTTTGAACGGGTGAAGATCTGACGCGGCGCCAGCCGGATTTCCGGATAGATCTTGTCTTCCTTGATCCGCTTGTTGCCCTCCAGCAGGATACGGTTGATCACCGGATTTTCGACAACCTCGATGATCACGGCACCCTGGTTGTTCCGGATGCTGACATCCTTGAACAATTCGGTCTCGAACAGATCCTTCAGCGCCTGGTCGGCAGATTCCTGGGTATAGGGCTGTCCGGTCCGCAATTTCATATAGGAGAGGACCGTGGTCGGCTCCAGTCGCTGGGCGCCATTGACCACAATCGAGCGGATAATATCATCGGCAGGAGCCGCTGGCACGGCCTGCGCCGCTTCCTGCGCGAGCGCCTGCGAAGAAACCGCTGCGCCACTCAAAATCGTGCCGCACATTAACAAGGGCAAAAGCCGCTTTTTATGATTCACAGACAAACTCGCTTTCACAGCATAAACCAGAATTAAAATGAAACCGACACCAAGGTATCAACTTCGGCAACCCCCTGCCCCAATGCAGCCCGTCAATCAATGGCCAATCAGCCAGAGATAGCCCGGAACAGGCCAAATGACGATAAATCGTTGAAAGTCACCACCAGCATGAACACCATGACCAAGGCAAAGCCGGAACGGAATGCCCATTCCTGTATCCTCGGGCTGGCAGGCTTCCTCCGAACCGCTTCCAATGCATAGAACATCAAATGCCCTCCATCGAGCATCGGGATTGGCAGCAGGTTGATGAACCCCAAGTTAATTGAAATCAGGGCGACGAAAAGAATGAAGCTTTCCAGCCCCAGCTTGAACTGTTCGCCGGAAACTTGCGCAATTTTGAGCGGCCCGCCGAGTTCCTTGATGGAACGCTTGCCGGTAATCACCTGGCCGAGGGTGGTGATGATCTGGTCAACGATGCCAATCGTTTTTTCCACAGCAACGGCTGGCGCTTCAAGCGGGCTAACCTCCCGCCATTCGACTTTGCTGGATGACATGCCCAGCATACCGAGCCGATATTCGTTGCCGAACCGGTCCTTCAGCATATGGACGCCGATCGTGGCCTGCTTGGCAATATGCTGACCATCCCGCTCATAGACAATTTCGACATTCTGATCGGGGATCAGGATCATTTTCTGCCGCAGGTCCTCGAACAGATCAATCTCATCACCGTCGACGGATATGATCCGGTCGCCCGGTTTCATGCCGATCGCGGCGGCGGTTGAGTTGGGAGCGATTGCATCTGCAACCGGCAGAGTTGCGCTGGTACCATAAGCGATAACGAAACCCATGATGATCAATATGGCAAAGATGAAATTGATCGCCGGCCCGGCAAATACGATTGCGGCACGCTTCCAGAGCGATTTGGACTGGAAAGTCTGATTGCGCTCCGCCGCCGGCAGGCTCAGCCATTCCTTGCTTTTGGTCCCCGCCGGATCCATGTCTCCGGCGAACTGGACATAGCCACCCAAGGGCAACATGCTGAGTTTCCAGCGCGTTCCGCGCTTGTCGGTCCAACCGGCAATTTCCTTGCCAAAGCCGATGGAGAAAGTCTCTGCTTTGACGCCACACCAGCGCCCGACCAGATAATGTCCCATTTCGTGCACAAAAACGAGCACGCCAATGACGATCAGAAAGGAGAATAAATAAATCAAAAAACCGGGATTGTCCGTCAAACCTTCAATTCCTCAACCAGTTGTTCGGTCCGAACGCGGGTTTCCTTGTCTATCGCAAAAATATCCGCCAACTCGCTCGGGTCTGGCGGGCTATAACTGTCTAACAGCCGTGATACAATGTCTGTGATGTCCAGAAACTGAACCGCCCCATCCAGAAATGCAGCGACAGCGACTTCATTGGCTGCATTGAGCATCGCAGGCTTGGCACCGCCTGCGATGATAGCGGCTCTTGCTATGCCGGTCGCCGGGAAGCGGCTTTCGTCGGGGAGTTCGAAATCCAGCCTGCCAATCTCTGCCAGATTAAGGGGTTCGCAATTGCTCATCATCCGGTCCGGCCAGGCCAGAGCACTGGCAATCGGTATCCGCATATCCGGAGATCCGAGCTGCGCCAGAGTCGAACGGTCGTGATATTCGACCATTGAGTGAATCACGGATTGCGGATGCACCAGTATCTCGATATTCTCGAGACCAACCGGAAAGAGATGATGGGCCTCGATCAGTTCGAGTCCCTTGTTCATCATCGTCGCGCTGTCGACGGATATTTTTGCTCCCATGTCCCAATTGGGATGCGCGACCGCCTGCTCCGGCGTCACGCTGGCCATCTGGTCGCGGGTCCATGTGCGAAACGGTCCACCGCTGGCCGTCAGGGTGATCTTGCGAACCTGATCGATCCGGCCGCCCTGCAGCGCCTGGAAGATCGCATTATGCTCGGAATCGACGGGCAGCAAGGTTGCGCCGGCTTGCCTGGCCTCGTTGATCATCAGCGCTCCGGCAGAAACCAAGGCTTCCTTATTGGCCAGAGCCACGGTCTTGCCGCAGCGCAAAGCTTCGAGCGTTGGCGGCAGGCCGGCACAACCGACAATCGCCGCCATTGTCCAGTCAGCACCAAGCGCGGCCGCGGCAATCAGCGCATCGGGGCCACTCGCAGCCTCGATCGATGTTCCCGCCAGTTGTTGGCGGAGTTCGGAATAGGCGGAATCGTCGGCAACCACCGCTATCTGCGCCGAGAATTCCTTGGCGAGAGCGGCCAACTGGGCAGCATTGCCGTTGGCGGTCAGGGCAATGATCTCATATTGTTCGCGGTGCTGACGGACGAGATCCAGCGTCGACAGACCAACCGATCCTGTCGCTCCGAATATCGAGATCGACTTGGTCATGACAATGCGGGCCAGCGATCGACCAGCATGATCAGTGCGACGACCGGCGCCACGGGTATCAGGCCGTCGAGACGATCCATCACGCCACCATGGCCGGGGAAAATCGTTCCGCTATCCTTGGCCCCTGCCTTTCGCTTGAGCCAGCTCTCAAACAGATCGCCCATTTGCGCCAGAACGGCAAGAGGGATGCTGAGCAGCACCAGACCGGAAGGAAGCCCCCAATAGACATGGAGGGCGAAACTCAGCGCCGCTGTCAGAATGACACCGCCAATCAGGCCTGCCCAGGTCTTGTTAGGACTATATTGCGGCGCCAGTTTGGGTCCGCCGATGGCGCGACCGGAAAAATAGGCGCCAATATCCGTAGCCCAGACCAGAGCGAGCGTCCACAGCATCACAAGAATACCATTATCGATCTCGCGCAAATAGAGGACTGCAAGAGCCGGAAGGCCTGCGTAAATCACGCCCGCGGCAAGCTTGATCGAGCGATCGAATATCGCGACAAACATCGCCGCGCCCAGGATAAGGCCGAAAGCCAAAAACGATGGTCCCGCGGCCCACGGAGACATGATCGCGAGAGGCACGGACAGCGCATACATCGCGAGCAGCCGCTTGTCGCGACGGTCGGTCAGCCCTGCCCACTCGCTCATAATTCCCAGCGACATCAGCACGGCCAGCAACCAGAGCGCCATCCCGCCAAAATAGCCCGCCAGTAGCGCCGCTCCGATCAGGAGAATGCCAACGATTATGCGGGTCTGCAGTTCACTGCCCTTGCCGGGCGCCGGAGCAGCGGGGTCAGCCATATTCAGCGCCCACCAAAACGTCGTTCGCGCGCACCGAAGGACTGCAATGCTTTCTCCAGTTCGGCCTTGTCAAAATCGGGCCACAGCGTGTCGGTGAAATAAAGTTCAGAATAAGCCGCCTGCCACAGCAGGAAATTGGACAGGCGCAATTCCCCGGAAGTCCGGATCAACAAATCCAGAGGTGGCAGATCCGCGGTATCCAGCGCACCGGCGATATGGTCGAGACCTATCGCGTCCGGCTCCATCTCGCCCTGCCTCACTCTGCTCGCGATATGCTGGACCGCGCGGCGCATTTCGTCCTGCGCGCCATAGTTGAGCGCGACTGCGAGCGTCATCTTGTCGTTTCCGGCCGTTTTCTCGATCGCATTGTCGATCATCGCGACAATATCGGCGTCGAGCGCCCTGTAATTGCCAATGACCTTCAACCGCACGCCATTTTCGACAAATTCATCGATGTCCGACTGGATATATTGCCGCAGCAATCCCATCAGATCGCTTATTTCCTCTTCCGGCCGGTTCCAGTTCTCGGAAGAAAAGGCGTAAAGCGTCATCGCTTCTATGCCCATTTTTCCGGCTACTCGAACAATATTGCGGACCGCTTCGACGCCCTTTTTATGACCAAGGGCACGGGGTAGATGCTTGCGCTTCGCCCAGCGTCCATTGCCGTCCATGATGATCGCGACGTGGCGGGCACCGTAAGTCGGGTCGGATATCCCCGCCGCAGCTTGCACCGGGTCTGCAGAACCGTTCTTGGAACGCGCAAGCTTCACTGCGTCAGAATTTCCTGTTCTTTCGCATCCGCCAGCTTGTCGGCCTCAGCAATCATCTCGTCGGTCAGCTTCTGGACTTCCGTTTCGAGCCGCTTCCGGTCATCTTCGCTGATTTCCTTCTTGTTCTCGTCCGCTTTCAGGTCGTCCATGCCGTCCCGACGGACATTGCGAATGGCGATGCGGGCCTTTTCTGCGAATTGTCCGGTGAGTTTTGCCAGATCCTTGCGGCGCTCTTCGGTCAGATCAGGAATAGGCAGCCGGATATTGGGACCGTCAGTCATCGGATTCAGCCCGAGACCGGCCGAGCGAATGGCCTTTTCCACCGGCTGGATATTTGCCTTGTCCCAAACCTGCACCGACAGCATCCGCGGTTCCGGCACGGATACCGTAGAAACCTGATTAAGCGGCATCTTGGAGCCGTAAACTTCGACCGTTATGGTATCCAGCAGCGCGATATTGGCCCGGCCGGTACGCAGGCCGCTCAGGTCATGCTTGAGCGCCTCCAGCGTACTGTTCATCCTTTTTTGCAGATCGGCTTTGTCATATTGTGCCATTGCTGTTTCCTCTAGATTTTATTTTATTCGGTTGTTCCGACCATGGTTGCGGTTCCACCGCCACCCAAAACGGTTGCGAGATTGCCCTGCTCCCGAATCGAGAACACCACGATCGGTATCTTGTTTTCCCGGCACAGCGCCACGGCACTGGCGTCCATGACCTTCAGATTATCACTCAAAACCTGGTCAAAGCTCAATTCATCATAGCGCGTGGCATCGGAATCGAGTTTCGGATCGGCATTGTAGACGCCATCGACGCTGGTGCCTTTGAAAAGGGCCTCGCAGCCCATTTCCGCTGCCCGCAACGCCGCCGCCGTGTCGGTTGTGAAATAGGGATTGCCGGTTCCAGCCGCGAAGATGACAATGCGGCCCTTTTCCAGATGCCGCACGGCCTTGCGGCGGATATAGGGTTCACACACGCTCGCCATCGGGATCGCGGACAGGACCCGCGTGTCGCAGCCCATCTGTTCGAGTGCATTCTGGACGGCCAGCGCATTCATCACCGTGGCCAACATGCCCATATAGTCGGCACTGGTCCGCTCGAAGCCTTTTGCCGCCGCAGCCAGACCCCGGAAAATATTGCCTCCGCCAACGACCAGGCAAAGCTCGAATCCCGCCTCCTTCGCAGACTTCACTTCGGTCGCGATGCGATTGACCGTTTCCGGATCGATACCGAATTCGCTGGAGCCCATCAGGACCTCACCGGAAAGCTTCAGCAAAATGCGTTTGAACGCCGGTCGTTTCATGCAAATCCCATCCTGCCGGAATCAATGCCCGGCCCCAAAAACAGATATGGCGCAGACCATAGATAGTCCGCGCCATGCTGCCAAGCGTTACCGCCTGAAATATTCAATCGGTTGCTCGATTAGCCGGCAACTGCGGCGGCGACTTCCGCTGCGAAATCATCTTCTTTCTTCTCGATGCCTTCGCCAAGCTGGAAACGGACATATTCCGTGAGCTTGATATCCGCGCCTGCTTCTTTTCCGGCCTGCTCGACAACCTGTGCAATAGGCGTCTTGTTATCCATTACAAAAATCTGGCTGAGCAGTGCATTTTCCTTGGCAAATTTTGCCATCGCACCGTCGACCATTTTTTCGACGATATTTGCGGGCTTGCCGGATTCGGCAGCCTTTTCCGCAGCAATAGCGCGTTCACGCTCCATCATTTCCTGATCCAGGCCATCAGCGTTGAGCGCCAGCGGGAATGCAGCGGCGATGTGCATCGCGATCTGCTTGCCGAGCGGCTCCAGAACATCTGCACCGGCGGTGCTTTCCAGAGCAACCAAAACGCCGATCTTGCCCATCGAGGGGGTGACGGCGTTGTGGATATAAGGCACGACAAGGCCGCTGGATACCGCAACGGTCTTCATCCGGCGAATGGCCTGGTTTTCACCAATGGTCGCGATATTGTTGGTCAGAACTTCCTGAACGGTGCCGCCGGCAGGGTAAGCCGAAGCCGACAGCGCTTCCACGTCGTCGCTGTCCATGCCAAGAGCAACCTGCGTCACATTGGAGACAAAATCCTGAAACTGGTCGTTTTTCGCAACGAAGTCGGTTTCGCTGTTCACTTCGACGGCAACGCCCCGGGTGCCTTCGACGGCGACGCCGACAAGACCTTCGGCAGCGGTGCGGCTCGATTTTTTCTGCGCTGCGGCAAGACCCTTGGTCCGCAACAGGTCAACCGCTGCTTCCACGTCGCCATTGGTTTCGTTCAGTGCTTTTTTGCAATCCATCATGCCCGCACCGGTGCGCTCACGCAGTTCTTTCACTGCTGCTGCTGTAATAGCCATTATTCGTTCCTCAATTTCTTGACCGGGAAATGTGAAAGTGGGGCGACAATAATGCCGCCCCCTATAATTCAATATACGGTCAATATATGACCGCAGAAAGTAGCTTCAAGCTCAGGCTTTCTCGCCTGCCTTTTCGTCAGCCTTCGGTTCTTCTGCCGCGATCTCAGCAATATCGGCAACCGCAGCTTCTTCACCGGAAGTCATTGCGCTTGCATTGGCTTCGCTCGAAACAATCTGTTCGACCGGAGGAGCAACTGCTGCGCCAAGATCTTCGCCAGCCGCAACCGAAGCGTCCTGGCCGCCTTTGGTCGCTGCCGCAGCAACGGACTCGCAATAGAGGCGAATGGCCCGCGCTGCATCGTCATTGCCCGGAACCGGGAAAGCGATGTTGCTGGGATCGACGTTCGAATCGAGAATCGCGACAACCGGAATACCCAAAACATTGGCTTCCTTGATGGCGAGCTCTTCCTTGTTGGCATCGATCACGAACATAACATCGGGAATGCCGCCCATGTCGCGAATACCGCCGAGCGAAAGCTCGAGCTTGGCATGTTCACGGGTCATCTGCAGGACTTCTTTCTTGGTGAAGCCAGCGGTGTCGCCACCAAGCTGCTCTTCCAAAGTCTTCATCCGGCGGATCGAGTTGGAAATCGTTTTCCAGTTGGTCAGCATGCCGCCAAGCCAGCGATGGTTTACGAAATGCTGGCCGCTTGCGCGCGCTGCTTCAGCGATAGGCTCTTGCGCCTGACGCTTGGTACCGACGAACAGGACCTTGCCGCCAGCCGCAGTGGCGTTGGCGATAAAGTCGAGCGCCCGTGCGAACAGGGGCACGCTCTGCGAAAGGTCAAGAATATGGACGCTGTTGCGGGCGCCGAAGATGTACGGTTTCATCTTCGGGTTCCAGCGGTGGGTCTGGTGGCCGAAATGCGCTCCGGCTTCAATCAATTGCTGTAGGGTGACGACAGGGGCCGCCATAATATTTCTCCTTATCCGGTTATGCCTCTGGAAAGCTGAGAACCTCAAACGACCTGAAAGACCGCTATCGGCACCGGTATGAGTGCTTTCCATGTGGAATGAGCGTGCCGTTAAGGCCAAGCGGGACAAAATGCAACCACATTTTGCGGCACGACAGGAACTTCTCCCGTAATCACCGCGGACGGACGGTCCGGCGAATGGCAACAACAGTCAAGCGGCCCGGCCTATACTGTCCCACCGCTCAAGCCGGATTCGGCTTTGCCACCGGCGCCAGCAATTGCCCGAGTTCTCTAACCAGAAGCGCGGATTGGATCGGCTTGACCAGATGGGGGGAGCTACCAAATATCGCTGGCCGGTCATCCCTGCTGCGCCCCGAGATCGAAAGAAACGGCGTACCCGCTTGGGACAGCAGCTCGGCGACGGGCGCCGATGTCTCTTTGCCCAGATTGATATCCAGCACTGCCGCATCGCACATCTGGTTCTCCAATATCGCAAGCGCGCCCGAGGCCGTCGCTACGGGGCCGAAAATTTCAAATCCGGCGGCTTTCAATATTTCGGAGACTTCCATGCCGATCAATATTTCGTCTTCCACGACCAATATCCGCGCGGAATCCGAAATGGAGGATTGCCCCATATGGGCAGCAGCACGCGATTTCTGGGTCGACACTTCCAGATTGTCGAGAACCTTGTCGGCCGGGCAATTCACATGACACACGAGACCGGTCGGGAACCAGTCCAGACTGACCTCGCCATTGATGCTCGCTGACAATATCTGGTCGATCACCGTTGAACCGAAGCCGTTGCGGGACGGCTTTGTGACTTCCGGCCCTCCCCGCTCGATCCAGTCGAGCAACAGCCGCTGTTCGGAAATCTCCTCCCCGTCCAGCCTCCAGTCGATCTCGACCGTCCCCTCATCGTTGGACAAGGCTCCGTATTTTGCCGCATTTGTGGCGAGTTCGTGCAGTGCCATTCCGATCGCCTGAGCAGCCGGAGCGGTTATCTTGAGTGACGGGCCGGACAATTTAATCCGCTCTCCGAATATGTCCTGAAAATGCCCCAGTTGCGATCGGACGAGCTCATCCAGCGGAACATTCTGCCAGTAGCTGTTGACCAGAACGTCATGGCTTGCGGACAGCGCGAGAATGCGTTCGTCGAACCGCTGCGCAAATGTCTCTGCGTCATTTGCGGCGGTCTGCCGCGCAATCACCTGCACCAGCGTCAGCATATTCTTCGCGCGATGGTTGACTTCTCCCATCAGCAGCTGCTCGCGGGCTTCTGCGAGTTTCCTGTCACTTATGTCATGGGCAATTTTCGACGCGCCGACGATAGTACCGCCGGAATCGAATATCGGCGAGACGGTGACGGAAACATCCACTTCCCGCCCATCCTTGCACAGCCTGATTGTTTCATAATTGTTGACCTGCTCGGCGCGACTGATCTGGGCGAGAATATTCTCTTCCTCATGCTGCCGATCGGCGGGAATGAGCAGGCGAATGGATTTGCCGATCATCTCTTCAGCCGTATAGCCGAAAATCTTCTGCGCTCCGCTGTTCCAACTTTTAATCGTACCGTCCAGCGTCTTGGATATAATGGCTTCGCTGGAGCAGGATACGATCGCGGCCAGATGAGCCTGCGCTTCTTCCGCCCGCTTGCGATCGGTGATGTCGCTGATCGACGCATAGAAGAGATTCTCCACGCCGGGAAAATATTGCAGCTGGACGGCGACGTCATAAACGGACCCGTTCTTCCGCTGATGCTGCGTTTCGAACGTCTGGTTGGCGATCTCGCCGTTCCGCAACGGCGTCACATGACTGATGAATTGCTCTCTGGAAAATTGCGGTTTTATATCCCAGGGCGTCAACTGGCGCAGCTCTTCCATGGAATAGCCGAGATTTTCCCGCGCTCCGCGATTGACCAGTTCGAAATGATAGCTGTTCGCATCGAAAATATAGACTTCGCTGACCGAATCCTCGACGATACGCCCAAGCCGTTCGTTGAGCGAGGCGGTCGCCAATCGCTCCAGTTCGGCGGCTGCCCGACCGGAAAACACCTCGATCACCTCGGCAGCCTGGTCAGCATCTTCAAATGGCTTCTCATCCAGCACCGAAAGCAGGCCGAGCACCTCCCCCGACGCGCTACGCAATGGCGTTCCGACATAGCTGACAGCCCCCATGTCTTTCAGCATCCGGTCCCGCGGGAACAGGTCGATGATATTTTCGGGATAGCAGCAAGCGCCCTGCCCCACGATATTCTCGCAGGGGCTGTCTTTCAGATCATATTCGAAATTGTCGCCGGGGCCGTCATCCCATACCGCTACGGTGCAGGCTTTACCGCGATCAACGGGATGGAGCGTGCTCAAAAACACCCATCGGGCCGAAAGCGTTTCCGCCAGCACTTCTACCATGACCGGGAAAAATGCTTCTCCCACGACCTGAGAGCAGGAGGCCAATTTGGCCTGAATGGACGGGAAGGAAGCAACGGAGCTTTTTGCCGGCTGAGTGAATTGAACCATCGATCCGTTCCCAAAGAAAAAACATTAAGACGTTCGCACGCTTCCCGCAACAGTTTCTTCGCCCCCGCGCACGGTTGCAACAATGACACTGCCGAATTTCCGTCAATTTTCAGATAGCGCTTGACAATGAGAACATAAATGGAACATTAAGAGTTCATCAAAAGAACAAACGGGATTGTCACATGCTTGCTATCGCCATTTCGACCTTTTTTGCCCTTGCCCTATTCGGCTCTATCGCGGTGATTGCGATGATGTTCGCCCAATATCGTGACAGGATTTCTGCGGTCATCCAGAGCGAATTCAATGACCAGCGGCCCGTGACAGTCATCCAGCCGACAGCCTGTCGCCACCGGAAGGTCAAGACACCACAATCTATGACCCCGCACCGCTCGCTTCAGCCCGCTCCGCTGCGCGCTGCCGCTTGACCCGCGCATAGCTTCTGATGCTGAACGGAATGAGGATCAGGTAGCCGATACTGATTGCCGAGAGCATGATCCACGGCGAGTTGATCAGGGCAACACCAACCAGCGCCACCACGGCAATCCCCTCCAGCCTGATATTTTTGCGCAAACGCAGCGATGACCAGCTGAACGTCGCCGTATTCGAAATCATCAGAAACGCGATCAGCACGATCCACGGTGACACCAGAGCATAGTGACGGAAGATTTCCTCTCCGGTAATCAACCACAGATAGAGTGGCAACATCGCCAGTCCCGCGCCCACCGGTGCCGGAATACCGGTAAGAAATCCGGCTGATTTGTGCGGCTGGTCCTGATCATCGATCAAGGCATTGAAGCGTGCGAGGCGCAAGGCGCAACCCACCACCATGGTCAGTGCCAGCACCCAGCCGAATTGCGGCATATATTGGGTCGACCATAGAAACATGACAAGCGCGGGAGACACGCCAAAGGCGATCACATCGGATAACGAATCGAGCTCCGCGCCAAACCGGCTCTGCGCGTTCAGCAAACGGGCGATCCGGCCATCCAGACCGTCCAATATTCCTGCCAGAACAATCGCCGCTGCTGCCAGCACCCAATTATCCAGATAAGCGAAGCGAACGCTGCTCAGGCCAACGCACAATGCCAGCGCGGTCACCGCGTTCGGAACAAAAGCGCGCAGCGGAATACCGCGTTCGGGACGCTTCATCGAACCTTTGCCGACCATCAGCGTTGCTCCATCCGGCAAGGGGGCAGTGCGGAGATCATTGCCCTACACCCTCAATTTCCTTCGTCCGGCCAATCACGGCAAGAATTGTTTCGCCGGCAATGGCCCGCTGGCCCAGCACGACATTCGGTTCCGTTCCCTTTGGCAAGTAGACATCAACCCGGCTACCGAAGCGGATCAGTCCGATTCGCTGTCCGGCTGCGACAAAATCGCCTTCCTTGACAAAGGCCATGATCCGCCGGGCCACCAGACCAGCTATCTGTGTAAAACCGACCTTGAGGCCATCATTGCGTTCAACCATGAAATGCTGCCGTTCATTTTCTTCGCTGGCCTTGTCGAGATCGGCGTTGAGAAATTTTCCGGAAATATAGGCCTGCCGTTTCACCGTACCCTCAATCGGGGTACGATTGATATGGACATCAAACACGCTCATGAAGATCGAGACACGGATCAGTTCCTCGCTGCCGAGGCCGCCCTCACCCTGCAGTTCCAGCGGCGGCGTAACCGGCATGATCAGGTTCACCAGTCCGTCGGCGGGCGCAACGATATAATTTTCATTGAGCGGGGTAACTCTTTTGGGATCGCGAAAAAACGCCAATACCCATATTGTGATACCAGCCATTGGCCAGGCCAGCGTCTCCCATGCCATGACCGCAAAAAACGCTGTGATGGCCCCGGCGATGACGGCAAATTTCCGCCCTTCGGGATGGATCGGCGGGAAAGACCATTTGGCTTCACCCAGCCCCTTGTTTGAATATTTTTCAATCGCCATGACCGCTACTTAGTGACGGGCCATTGCTCTGACAACTCTCCCGTTGATATATTGGAAATTCAATATTGGCATTTTGTCCGAGCGCAACAAATCGCCCCCGCAACTCTGGGTTGAACAAATGGCAATCTTTGCTAAGAGGCTGGCAACATCATTCCTCCCTCTTGTTCCCGTTTCAGGAAAGAAATAAACGATATGTCGAAAATTAAGGTCAAAAACCCGGTCGTCGAAATTGACGGCGATGAAATGACGCGGATCATCTGGCAGTGGATTCGCGAGCGGTTGATCGAACCTTATCTCGACATCGATCTGCATTATTATGATCTTTCGATCGAAGTGCGCGACGACACCAATGACAAGATTACCGTCGATGCGGCCAACGCGATCAAGAAGCACGGCGTCGGCGTCAAATGCGCGACCATCACGCCAGACGAAGACCGGGTCGAGGAATTCGGCCTCAAGCGGATGTGGAAATCGCCGAACGGCACCATTCGGAACATTCTGGGCGGCGTCGTCTTCCGCGAGCCGATCGTGATCGACAATGTCCCGCGGCTGGTGCCGGGCTGGACCGATCCTATCGTTGTCGGCCGTCATGCCTTTGGCGACCAGTATCGCTGCACCGACTTCAAGGTGCCCGGACCAGGCAAGTTGCGGCTGGTCTTCGACGGCGATGATGGCACGAAAATTGACGAAGAAGTATTTCAGTTCCCGTCTCCCGGCATTGCCATGGCGATGTACAATCTGGACGACTCGATTCGCGATTTTGCCCGCGCTTCGATGAACTATGGCCTGAACCGCGAATGGCCGGTCTATCTGTCGACCAAGAACACGATCATGAAAGCCTATGATGGCCGGTTCAAGGATCTGTTCGAGGAAATCTTCCAGGAAGAATTCAAGGACAAGTTTGACAAGGCCGGCATCACCTACGAACATCGTCTGATTGATGACATGGTCGCTTCCGCGCTGAAGTGGAGCGGCAAATTTGTCTGGGCCTGTAAGAACTATGACGGCGACGTCCAGTCGGACACCGTCGCGCAGGGCTTCGGTTCGCTCGGCCTGATGACCTCGGTTTTGATGACCCCGACCGGCGACTGCGTTGAAGCAGAAGCCGCGCATGGCACGGTTACCCGCCACTATCGCCAGCATCAGCAAGGCAAGGCGACATCGACCAACCCGATTGCTTCGATCTTCGCCTGGACCCGCGGTCTGATCTATCGCGGCAAATTTGATGATACGCCGGATGTGACGCGCTTTGCCGAAACGCTGGAACGCGTCTGCATCCAGACCGTCGAAAACGGCGACATGACCAAGGACCTCGCGATTCTTATCGGACCCGACCAGTCTTGGATGACGACCGAGCAGTTTTTCGAAGCGGTTCGCTCCAATCTCGAAGCAGAAATGGAAAACTGGCAGAAGTCATAACCGTTCGACCGGAATTTCGGGCGAGCGGATATCCTCTCGCCCGAAGCCGAGACCGACGACACGGCCGGGAATACGCCGCAACCACGGCACCCGGTTCAACAGCCTCAACATGAAAAACGCTTTGTCGATTGGCTCCGTTCGGCGCAAAAGCGGCGCGATGACACGATCCTGCGCGATTTTCTGAAAGGCCTGCATCCGGCGCACCGGTTTGATCCGGCGGGCATATACCCGTTCCAGTAGCGGGTCGGGATTATCTCCTCTCGCCATCGGACCGGCCAGAACATTGGCGGCCGTGACCGCGTCCTGGACAGCCATATTGATACCGACCCCGGCAATCGGTGACATCGCATGGGCCGCGTCGCCGATCGCCAGCAGGCCGGGGCGATGCCAGCGCTCCAGCCGGTCCAGCGCCACTTCCCGCATCTTCACCTGATCCCAGCTGACTATCTGGTCGAAAGCCTCTCGCAAGTTGGGAACGAGCGACCGCAAGCCCGTGCGAAAGGCCTCCAGCCCGGCGGCTTTTACCTGACCGGCCTGCCCCTTGTTGAAGATATAGGCGCATTGATAATAATCCTGGCGATCAATCATCACCATGAAACGGCCCGCCTGAACCGTTCCGAACACGTCGCCACCCTGGCCTTCGGGTTTATCGATGCGGAACCAGAACACATCCATCGGCGCGCCTATATTTTGCAGGGGCAGCTTTGCCTTGCCGCGCAACACCGATCGCCTGCCGTCCGCGGCAATCACCAGTTTGGCCGCCAGCACTTGCCCGTCCGCAGTCTCGACACCGCACACCCGATCAGCCTTGTCATAGACCAGATCGACCGCTTCACTTTTCATATGCAAGTCAAACCCGGAATATTGCTTTGCCTTGCCGGCGATGAAATTGAGCAGATCCCATTGCGGCATCATCGCGATATAAGGCGCCGCTACCGGCAAATGACGGAAATCCAGTACTTTCATCTGCTGGCCAGCGATGTGGATCGATGCCTGTTCCAGCCTGCTGTGCGGCAATTGCAATAACTCGTCCAGCATGCCCAGTTGATGGAAAAGCTCCAGTGTCGAGGGATGAACCGTATCGCCCCTGAAATCCCGCAGAAAATCCGCATGTTTCTCGAGCACCGCTGTTTTCAGTCCGGCGCGGACGAACAGCAAGCCGGCCATCATCCCCGCAGGGCCACCGCCTACAATCACAATATCATGCTTATTTTCCAACATTCGCTTTCTCCGCCACGTAACCTGCTGACAAATAGCATTGATCGCGTATAGAGTCGCCCCATGCACAGTCCGCTTGAAAATCCAGCCTTTATCGATGCCATCGTGATCCTCGGCGCCGCCGGGATCGTTATTCCGGCCTTCGCCCGGTTCCGGATCACGCCGATCATCGGATTCATCCTGGTAGGCGTCTTGCTCGGACCGTCGGGACTGGGCTCGCTGCAGGGTCAATATAGCTGGCTGCAATTTGTCACCATCAATGATCGCGAGGCTATCGAGCCCTTTGCCGAGATGGGCATCATATTGCTGCTCTTTTCCATCGGACTGGAACTATCATTCAAGCGGCTCTGGTCGTTGCGCCGGCTCGTCTTCGGCGTCGGCGCGGCGGAATTGCTCGCTTCCGGCCTGATCATCGGCTCTGTCCTCTATCTGCTTGGCCAGAATTCCGCCGGCGCCCTGGGTCTGGGACTGGCGCTTGCGCTGTCCTCAACCGCTCTCGTGCTGCCAATGTCGGGCACCAAGAGTCCGGTCGGACGAGCGGCACTGGCCATGCTCCTGTTCGAGGACGTCGCCATCGTTCCGATCATTTTCCTGCTCGGCGCTATCTCTCCGGCGATCACGGCCGATGGCGGGTGGGATGATCTGGGCCGCACATTGCTGATGGGCGGTGCCGTGATCATCGGCATGCTGGTGCTCGGCCGGCTGCTGCTGCCGCGCATATTTGCGCAGGCCGCCCGCACCAAGAGCCCGGAACTGTTTCTCGCGGTAAGCCTTCTGGTGATCATCCTCGCCAGCCTCGCAACCGCCGCAACCGGCCTGTCGCCGATCGTCGGCGCATTGCTGGCCGGCCTGCTGATCGCGGAAACCGAATATCATGGCGAGGTGGAAGTCATCACCCAGCCCTTCAAGGGCCTTGCGCTGGGCGTATTCCTGATCACCGTGGGCATGCAGATCGATATTCGCGTGATCATGGCCAACTGGTCGGATCTGCTGATCGCCGTCGTCGGAGTGGTCCTGATCAAGGCGATCGTCACCAGCAGCCTGCTTCGCTTTGCCGGCGCACGGCCCGGCACCGCAACCGAGGCCGGCGTCCTGATGTCCAGCCCGTCCGAAACGACCCTGATCGTCTTGGCCGCGGCGACTCAGGCGCAGCTGATCCAGCCCCAGACGGCAGCTTTCTGGCAGATCGTGACGGCTATCGGCCTGACCATCACGCCATTGCTCGCCCGCTTTGGCCATGACATCGCCCGGCGTATGGAAATGCGCAGCGGCGGTAGTGCAGCGGCGGATGAATTGCCGGTAGAGGCGCAGCAGACCATCATCATCGGCTTTGGCCGGGTCGGCAAGCTGATCGCCGATCTCTTAACCACCCACAATCAAAAATATCTCGCCGTCGAGACGAATATCGACACTGTCGCCAAGGCCCGGCGCGACGGCTATCCGATCATGTTCGGCAATGTGTCGCGAAACGAAATGCTCGACCGGTTGCGGCTGGGCCATGCGAAGGCGCTGGTGCTGACGATGGACGAGCCTGTGCTGTCGGTGCAGATCGTCAAGAAGGTCCGGGCCTGGGTACCCGATCTCCCGATCATCGCCAGGGCGCGGGACATCGAACATGCCGCCGAACTCTATCAGGCCGGGGCGACCAATGCCGTGCCCGAAGCGCTCGAGGGCTCGCTGCAACTGTCAGAGGCTGTACTGGTCGAAAATGGCGTGGCAATGGGACCCGTCATTGCCTCTATCCACGAACTGCGCGATATTTACCGCAAACGGATACAGGAAGAAGGCGATCTGGAGCACGAACCCAAACTGAAATCCATGTCCACTTCTACCGGTCAGGCGACCGCCGACGATCTGGTGCCGGACGGCCTCAGCCCGCAAGAACAGACCTGATAGCAGCGATCGCGTCATCGGCCTTGGCGCCGTCGGGCCCACCGCCCTGCGCCATGTCAGGACGTCCACCGCCACCCTTGCCGCCCACAGCGGCAACGCCGGCCTGAACCAGATCGACCGCGCTGAAACGGTCCGTCAGATCATCCGTCACACCGACTGCGACGGTTGCCCGGCCATCATTGACCGCGACCAATGCGCTCACGCCGCTCGACAATGTTTTCTTCGCCTGATCAACAAGCCCCCGCAATTCCTTGGGATTCAGGCCCTGAATGACCTGACCGGAAAAAGTCACATCGCCGACGCTTTCCGTTTCGGCAGCCTTTGCGCCGCCGCCGTTGCCGGCCAGCGCCAGAGCTTTCTTCGCCTCGGTCAGTTCTCGTTCCAGCTTTTTCCGCTCATCGACCAGAGCCGCCACGCGGTCCACCGCTTCTTCCGGCGACGCTTTCAACGCGCTGGCGATCGACTTGAGCTTGGCATCCCGGTCCAGCAGCCACAGCCGGGCGGCCTCGCCGGTCAGCGCTTCGATTCTGCGGACGCCGCTGGCCACCGCGGATTCGGATATGATCGTCATCAGGCCGATATCGCCGAGCGCCTGGACGTGGGTGCCGCCGCACAGCTCAACCGAATAATCGAGATCGGCGTCCTGCCCCATCGACAAGACACGCACCTCGTCGCCATATTTTTCGCCGAACAGCGCCAGCGCACCCGCAGCGACGGCATCGTCCGGGCTCATCAACCGCGTCGTGACCGGACTGTTGCCCCGGATCTGCGCGTTCACGTCCGCTTCCACTGCCTGTATTTCGGCATCGGTCAGCGCGGAGACGTGAGAAAAGTCAAAACGCAGACGGTCCGGTGCAACCAGACTGCCCTTCTGGGTCACATGGTCACCCAGATGGTGCCGCAACGCCTTGTGCAGCAGATGGGTGGCGCTGTGATTGGCGCGCAGCGCCGTGCGGCGAGCCTTGTCCACTTCCAGATGGACCCTGTCCCCGACCGATACCGAGCCCGACCCGATTTCGATCTGGTGGGCATGGAGCCGTCCCAGCGGCTTTCTGGTATCGGTCACGCTGGCCGCAAAACCGTCTTCACCGGATATCTCGCCCGCGTCACCCATCTGGCCGCCGCTTTCACCGTAGAAAGGGGTCTGGTTGGTCAGCAACGTAACCGTATCGCCGCTCCCGGCGGTTTCGATTTCGGCGCCATCCTTGACCAGGGCGACGACAACGCCCTCGCCTTCCTCTGACGTATAGCCGGTAAATTCGGTGCTGCCTTCCCGCTCGGCAATGTCGAACCAGACGGTGTCGGACGCCTGGTCGCCAGACCCTTTCCACGCAGCACGGGCAGCGGCTTTTTGTTCCGCCATCGCCTTGTCGAAGCCTTCCCGGTCGACACCCAGCGCCTTGTTGCGCAGCGCGTCCTCAGTCAGATCATAGGGGAAACCGAACGTGTCATAAAGTTTGAACGCTGTTTCACCGGGCAGGATATCGCCTTCGCTCATGTCGGCGATTTCCGCATCGAGCAGTTTCAGGCCGTTGGCCAGCGTCTGCCGGAAATTGGTTTCCTCGCGCAGCAAGGTTTCCTCTATCAACGGCTGGGCCCGGATCAGTTCGGGAAAGGCATTGCCCATCTCGCCGGCCAGGGAACCAACCATCCGGTGCATCAACGGGTCCTTGGCGCCGAGCAGATGGGCGTGGCGCATCGCCCGCCGCATGATCCGCCGCAGCACATAGCCACGGCCCTCGTTGGAGGGCAGAACACCGTCGGCGACGAGAAAGGACGAGGCGCGCAGATGGTCTGCAATCACCCGGTGGCTGGCCTGGTTGTCACCCGTTGTGGCGGTGCCGGTCAGCGAACCGGATTCGGCGATCAGCGCCTTGAACAGGTCAATGTCATAATTGTCATGGACGCCCTGCATGACCGCAGCAACGCGTTCCAGCCCCATGCCCGTGTCAATCGACGGTTTCGGCAGGTCAACGCGATCACCTTCGCCGCGCTGGTCATATTGCATGAACACGAGATTCCAGATTTCCACGAACCGGTCACCGTCCTCATCCGGGCTGCCCGGAGGGCCACCGAACACATGCTCGCCATGGTCGTAGAATATCTCGCTGCAGGGACCACAGGGGCCGGTATCGCCCATCGACCAGAAATTGTCGTCGGTGGCGATGCGAATGATCCGCTCGTCCGGCAGGCCGGCAATTTTCTTCCACAGATCAAAGGCTTCGTCGTCCGTATGGTAAACGGTCACGGTCAACCGGTCCGGCGAAATACCCCAGGTTTTCGTGATCAGCGTCCACGCGTGGAGGATCGCCTGTTCCTTGAAATAGTCGCCGAACGAGAAATTACCCAGCATTTCAAAGAAAGTATGGTGGCGTGCGGTATAGCCGACATTGTCGAGGTCATTATGCTTGCCGCCGGCGCGAACACATTTCTGGCTCGACGTGGCCGTCGAATAAGGGCTCTTCTCCGCACCGGTGAAGATATTCTTGAACGGTACCATGCCCGCATTGATGAACATCAGCGTCGGATCATTATAGGGAATGAGCGGCGCGGAGGGTACGATCTCGTGACCTTCGGCCGCGAAATAGTCCAGAAAAGAGCGTCTTATATCGTTGGTTGTTTGCATGAAATCGACTTAGGCGACCGATCTGCCGTTGACAATCCCGATCGTGGCCGAAAATCATGCATAGGCATAGGGCCCGCCCTTTTCGAGCGCGGTCTGATATGCGGGACGCGCATGAATACGTTCCAGAAATGCCAGCAGATTGGGATAGCGCTCGTCGAGGCCAGCGCGCGACTGGCAGGCTTCAAGAGGGAAGCTCATCATGATATCGGCGGCGGTGAGCTCATCACCGGCGAAATAGTCACGGTCGGCCAGCTCGCTTTCCAGCCAGACCAGCAAGTGAGTGGTCATCTGCGACACCGGCTTGCGGGCCGGCAGGCCGAGCAGTCCGAGACGGCCAACCACCAGCAGACCATAGAGCGGCGGCATCATCGAACCCTCGGCAAAATGGAGATATTGATTATATAATCGAGAGCCCTTTTTTTCCGCAGGCGCGCCCAATTTTCCGCCAGCCTTGTCGACCAGATATTCGACGATCACCGCGGTCTCTATAATCACTTCGCCCTCGTCCTCGATCATCGGCGATTTACCCAGCGGATGCACAGCCTTCAGACTGGCCGGTGCTTTCTGGGTCTTGGGATTGCGCTCGTAACGCCTGATTTCATAATCGAGACCGAGCTCCTCGAGCAGCCAGATGATCCGCTGCGAACGGCTGTTTTCGAGATGATGGAGAATGATGGTCATAGCTATACTGGCCTTCCGGAAAGCGCAAAGTTTGTGAAAGTTCGGCCCAAGCAAGCCTCTTGAACCGCCAAATGTCAATCGTTTCCACGATTAAGCGATATGCCGGGTCGTCTAACATGACAGGCAAAAAAATGGGCCGTCCTCAATGTCGGGGGACAGAAGGACGGCCCTATGCCAGAGATCGCCTCGGGGGAGAGTGATCCGGCAAAGCTCGGGATTGATATATTTCTTCGTGCAGCCGCAGCGGCCACGGTCGGACGAGAAGCAGGTCCGTCAAACCGGCGGCAACTGTCGCCGGTTTGACGGTAAAATCACCTATTTTTCGTCATCACCGTCATCGGCCTTGCCAATCGGGCCCGTCATCATTTCTTCGGCCACTTCTTCCTGTTTGCCGCGAATCTGGTTTTCCAGCTTCGCCATCATTTCCGGATTCTCCAGAAGGAAGCGCTTTGAATTCTCGCGCCCCTGCCCGATGCGAACCGAATCATAAGAGAACCATGCACCGGATTTCTCGACCACGCCGGCCTTCACACCAAGATCGATAATCTCGCCGACCTTGGAAATGCCCTGACCGTACATGATGTCGAATTCCACCTGCTTGAAGGGCGGCGCGACCTTATTCTTGACGACTTTCACCCGCGTCGAGTTGCCGACAATATCGTCGCGTTCCTTGATCTGCCCGGTACGCCGGATGTCGAGCCGGACCGATGCATAGAATTTCAGCGCGTTGCCGCCCGATGTGGTTTCCGGATTTCCGTACATCACGCCGATTTTCATGCGGATCTGGTTGATGAAGATCACCATGCACTTGGAACGGCTGATCGAACCGGTCAGCTTGCGCAGAGCCTGGCTCATCAGGCGGGCCTGCAGACCAACATGGGTATCGCCCATTTCGCCCTCGATTTCAGCGCGCGGCACCAGGGCGGCAACCGAGTCGACCACCAATATGTCGATCGCATTGGAACGCACCAGCGTATCGGTGATCTCC
This sequence comes from Sphingorhabdus sp. YGSMI21, assembly GCF_002776575.1. Classification (GTDB taxonomy): domain Bacteria; phylum Pseudomonadota; class Alphaproteobacteria; order Sphingomonadales; family Sphingomonadaceae; genus Parasphingorhabdus. The sequence goes on from NZ_CP022548.1 coordinate 3,748,898, forward strand.
AGCGCCTGCTCACCGGTATCCGGTTGCGAGATGATGAGTTCGTCGGTATTGACGCCCAGCGCCTTGGCATAGACGGGGTCGAGCGCATGTTCTGCGTCGACAAAAGCAGCGGTGCCGCCATTTTTCTGTGCCTCGGCGATGACATGCAACGCGAGCGTGGTCTTACCGGAGCTTTCCGGTCCATAAACTTCGATCACGCGTCCCTTTGGCAATCCCCCGATGCCGAGCGCAATATCCAGTCCCAGGCTACCCGTGGAAATGGCTTCTACTTCCAGTGCCTTGCGCTGGCCCAGCTTCATTGCCGAGCCCTTGCCGAAGGCACGATCGATCTGCGCCAATGCGGCGTCGAGAGCTTTTTGTCTGTCTGATGAGTTCAACTGATTTTCCGATTCTACGACTTTTAAATTGCCGGCCATTTGCCTGTCCCCTTCGCTAAATGCTTAACCATCATCAATCAATGATTGTGATGATGTACCGCATTTGTTCTCTAAGAACAAGAGTAGAACAAAATTTTCTTCCACCAATGCCAAATTATTGAATATTAGTCGAAATGCTTCCGCTTTCTAGTCTTCCTTGGCATGTTCGGCCAAAGTCTCCCCGACCGCTTCCGCAATTTGCGCCACCGAAAATGGCTTGGGCAGAAAATTCACCTTGTCGAGATCGATGGACTTGCGCAATTGCTCCTCGGCATAGCCCGACATGAAGAGGATCGGCAGGTCCGGATAGTTTTTGCGCACATGTTTAGCCATGGTCGGCCCGTCCATGTTCGGCATCACCACGTCGGAGACGATCAGGTCGAACGGCAGTTCCTTGTCCGCCTGCGTCGCGAGCAGGCCCAAAGCTTCCTCGCCCTCGCTGGCAGTAACCACCGTATAGCCCTGACGGGTAAGGGCCCGCTCGGCGACCGCGCGCACCATATCCTCGTCCTCGACCAGCAAGATATGGGCGCTGCCCCACAATTCCTTTTTCGCCGTGGCCTTGACCGGCAGCGAGTTGAGCGTCGCCCGGTCCAGATCGTCCTTGGTGGGCTGATGCACCGGAAAATAGATCGAGAAGGTGGTGCCGTCTCCGGGCTTGGAATCGGCAAAAATATAGCCGCCGGACTGCTTGATGATTCCGTACACCGTGGAAAGTCCGAGCCCCGTCCCCTTGCCGACCGCCTTGGTCGTGAAAAACGGTTCGAAAATCTTGCCGATCACATGAGGCGGGATGCCGTTTCCGGTATCGGAGAAGATCAGCGCCGTATAGTCACCGACCGGCAGGATATCGCTCTTCAGCGCCCGCACATCGGATGCCACCACTGCCTGGGTCGAGATCGAAATCTTGCCGCCGTTGGGCATGGCGTCACGGGCGTTGACGCCGAGATTGATAATCACTTGTTCGAGCTGTCCCGGATCCGCACGGACCAGTCCCAGATTACGGCCATGGCGCACTTCCAGTTCGATCGTCTCGTCGAGCAGACGCTTGAGCAGATTGGAGACATCGGCAACCACGTCGGGCAATTGCAACACTTGCGGCCGTAGCGTCTGCTGCCGCGAAAAAGCGAGCAGCTGCCGGGTCAGGCCGGCTGCCCGGTTGCTGTTATTCTTGACTTGCTGGATATCGTCATAGTCACTGTCGCCCGGCGCGTGACGGAGCAGCATCAGGTCGCAATGGCCGATGATGGCGGTCAGGATATTGTTGAAATCATGAGCGACGCCACCGGCAAGCTGGCCGACCGCCTGCATCTTGGTCGCCTGCGCCACCTGACTCTTCAGCTTCGATTCCTCGCTATTGTCGCGGATCGAGAGCAGCACCGCCGCCTCGCCCAGTCCGCGCACACCGGCAATACCCAGCGCCACGGGTTCCTCGCCGCCATTGCGCAGCCGCACCGCCAGATCGCCGGCCAGCGGCGGGCCGCTCGCATAGCGACGCACGGCATCGGAAACCGCCGACTTGTCATCGCGGATCATCAGGTCGCCGGGATAGAGCGGTTTTTCCTTTTCGCCAATGCCGGCGGTTTTCGCGAAAGCCTCGTTGAGAAACAGGAAGCGGCCGTCGCGATCCGTCAGGGCGAGCCCCAGCGGCAGCAGCGACAGCATCGATTCCACCTGTTCCAGCGCCTTGCCGCGCTCGACCATCCCGCCGTCATCGTCGATCAGCAGGATCAGCGCCGGCCCCTTTTCCTTTTCCCGGTCCAGTGGAACGTGGAAAAGACGCACCGGCGTCCCATGCCGCCCCTCGCGCTCGAAAAAGATCGTGCCCTTGTCATCAGACCGCAGGAAATTGATGAAATTGCGTCCGGTGATATTGGCATCGACCCGGCCGGTGGCGCGCAGGGCAAAGGCCTGATTGGACGCCCGGATCCGTCCCTCGCCACCGATCACGCTGGCCAATATGCCGACTTCCGAGAAGGCCCTGCCCCCGCCGCCACTGACCAGACTGACCATCTCGTCGAGCAGATCCTCCTGGATTTGCGGTATCATCTGCCAGAGCAAATATTCGTCGCCCTGTCCGGCACGAACGACTTTTGCGTTATATTCGGCGACGCCGCGCTTCAGCCCTTCGGCATAGCCGCGACCGTCGCGCCAGGCGGTTCGCCCCGCGGTAGCAAGCAGTTCGGCACCTCCCGCCTGCAAGGGCAGTTCAGGTGGAACAGCCGCGCCGTTGAACCATTTGGTAAAAAGCTCGTTGGCACAGACCAGCCGCCCGGCCCGGTCAGTAATCGCCAGGCCGATGGCGGACTGATCGGCCACCATGCGGGTAACCGCCCAGTCTTCGGGATCCGCCTGGTCCTGATCGGCGGCGATATTCTGCGGACGCAGGAAAAACGCGACACCCGCGAGGCTGAGCACCAGCGCGAGAAAGGCGATAAGCAGCGTGATATTCTGCACCTGCCAAAAGAGCAGCCCCGCCGAAGCGAGCACCGCTATAGCCAGAACCAGAGCCCGTGTCCTTACATCGCTCTGCGCCTTGCGCGTGCTGGGATTCAGCAGCCCGGTCTTGTGCTGCGGCTTACTCGCCATCATCTGCCCTGTTAGCCATGATTTTGATCAACCGCCCTTTCCGTTTCCGGCCAATCCACCAGCGCCAGCCAAATGAACTGACCAGATAGCCGACCGCCGCAAAAACGATCGCGAAAATCAGAAATCCGAACGCGGTCACCCCCGCTTCGCGCCCCAGCCAGCTCAGCCACTGGCCGAATTCACTCTGGATATGCGTGTTGATCGGCTGGCTCGATGTCATCGCATCGATCTGCAGGGCAAATTTTCCGGTCTGGTTGGCCGCAGCAATCCAGAACGGATAGGTCAGCGGGTTGGTAATGAACGTCGTGATCGCCGCGATCGGAACATTGGCCCGCACCGGAAGCGCCAGAAAGACCGCCGCAAATATCTGGCCCACCGGCACCAGAAAGGCGGCCAGCATCCCTAGGGCAACGCCGCGGGGTACCGAACGACGGGTAAAGCGCCACAATTCCGAACGCAGAAAGCGATGGGCAATCGGTTTGAGATATTTGTTCCGCTCCATCCCGGCGCGAGTCGGCATTTTCTTCTTCAACCAGTGGACCACGAGCATGATCGAACGCGCCGCAAAATCCTTGTCATGAATATTGGGCTTGGGATCAGCCATGTTCGCGCATCAGCCGGCCCTGCTGCCTTTTCCAGTCACGATCCTTTTCGGTCTGTCGCTTGTCGGGCGCTTTCTTGCCCCGCGCCAGAGCCAGTTCCAGCTTCGCCCGTCCCTTGCTGTTGAAATAGATGGACAGTGGCACAATCGTCATGCCCTTGCGCATCACCGCTCCGTGCAGCTTGTTGATCTGGCGTCGGCTCAGCAGCAGTTTGCGCGGGCGCGTCGGAGTGTGGTTGTGCCGGTTGCCATGACTCCATTCCGGAATATTGGCGTTGACCAGCCAGACTTCATCATCCTTCACCTCGGCATAGCTTTCGGCAATCGAACCGGAACCGAAGCGCAGCGATTTCACTTCCGTGCCGGTGAGCATGATCCCGGCCTCGAACTTGTCGTCCAGAAAATAGTCATAGCGCGCGCGCCGGTTTTCGGCGACGACCTTCTGCTTGTCAAATTCTTCTGGCCGCGGTTTTGCCATCAGATGAGCCCTGCCCCTTCCAGAGCAGCATCCACTGCCTTGCGGCTGGCCTCGGACGGCGGCGTCATCGGCAGGCGCAGGTCGGTCGAGAAATTCTCGAGCACCCGCGACATCGCATATTTGATCGGGCCGGGCGACGCGTCCGAGAAGAGCGACTTGTGCAGCGGATAGAGCACATCATTGAGCTCGCGCGCCTTGGCATAGTCGCCGGCGGCACAGGCAGCCTGGAACTCGGCGCACAATTTCGGTGCAACATTGGCAGTCACCGAAATGCAGCCGACACCGCCAGCAGCATTGAACGCGAGCGACAGTTCATCGACGCCGGAGAGCATCACGAAATCTTCGGCACAGTTCAGCCGGTGCGCGGTGACCCGGTCGAGGTCGCCGCTGGCATCCTTGATCGCCACGACGCTGGGCAGCTTTGACAGGGCCGCAACCGTGTCGGGCATGATATCCGTCACCGTTCGTGCCGGCACATTGTAGAGCACCAGCGGGAGATTGGTCTTCTGCGTCAGCGTGGTAAAATGCGCGGTGATGCCCTCCTGGTTGGGCCGGTTATAGTAAGGAGCGACGACGAGACCGGCGGCTGCGCCGCATTTCTTCGAAAAATTGAGGTGCAGCAAGGCATTGGTCGTGTCATTGGACCCGCAACCGGCGATTACCGGCACCCGGCCCGCTGCCTGCTCGATGCATATTTCTATGACCCGGTGATGCTCCGCATTGGACAATGTGGAAGCTTCCCCGGTTGTCCCGCAGGGCACCAGGGCGCTGCTGCCCTGGTCGATCTGCCAGTCTACCAGAGCGCGAAACTGGTCTTCGGCAAACGATCCGTCGCGAAAGGGAGTCGCCAGAGCCGGTATTGAGCCCGAGAACATCTAATAATCCTTTATGTTTGCCTTGGAAATTGGCAAAGCCGCCACCAAGTCATTTTCAATATTAACGGTGATATAGTTCGCCGTTCAGCGCCTGATAAGGAGCCTAACCGTAAAATGTCCAGCATGGTATCAAGATTTGTTATAGCGGCACTGCTTTTCAGCCCCGCCACCTGCATGGCAGCCGATAATATCGGCGAACAGATGGGCTGGCAAAATGAAAGTGCGGGCCTGTCCGATCCGACCGGCGGCAATGCCGTTCTCGGCCTGCAACGCTGGCGTGTGCTGACTCAATCCGACAATTATTCCTTCGAGGACTATGCCGGCTTTCTGGTAACTTTCCCGGGTTGGCCCGAAGACACGAGAATGCAGCGTAACGCCGAACAGGCGATCAATATCAACAGCTTCTCCCCTGCCCGCGTGCTCGCTTTCTTCAGCCGATTCGAGCCGACAACCAATGCCGGCGCCGCCAAATTTGCGATTGCCCTGCAGGCGACCGGGCAGCGGGAGCTCGCGGAAAAATGGGCCAGAACGGCTTGGCGCGGCGGCACCCTGACCGACGAGGACGAGGCAGCACTGATCTCGCGTTTCAGCTCGGCCTTCAGCATCGAGGATCATGACGCGCGTATGGACGCGCTATTATGGGCCAGGGCAACGCGCGATGCGGCGCGGCAAATTGGCTTTACGTCGCCTGCGCGCCGCCCGGTGTTCCAGGCGAGGCTCGCCCAGCTCACCGAATCCTTCGACGCCAATGACCAGGCCAGCGCGGTTGGCGGTATCGCCCGCGATGATGCCGGCTATCTGGCCGATCGCGCCCGCTATTTGCGCAATCAGGGACAAAGCGCGGCGGCGCGTCAGCTGCTCGCCACCCGTCCGCCGCTGCGCGTCAAACCCGCCTCGCCGGAAACCTGGTTCGAGGCAATACTGATAAATGCGGAAGCCGCTGCCAATGACCGGCAATGGTCGACGGCCTATAATATCGCCTCGAAAATCGAGGATGCCTATGCCGTGCCGACGCGGATCGCCGACCAGAATTCGCGTGTGCGGGACAAATATTCCGATCTTGCCTGGATTGCTGGCACAGCGGCGCTGAACGGTCTGCGCCAGCCCGCCATGGCGGTGCCGATGTTTGATCTGTACGCGCAATCCTATGACTCGCCCAATATTACGTCCAAGGGCTATTACTGGGCCGGGCGCGCTGCTGCCGAAGCCGGCCAGACCGAGCAGGCCAATGCCTATTTCGAGAAAGCAGCTGCTTTTCCGGACTATTTCTACGGTCAATTGTCGCTGGAACGGCTCGGGCGTCCGCTGCCGGAGTTTAACCGCAAGCCGGCGATCGAAATAACCGAGGAAGACCGCAAGGCCTATGACAGCGAGCCGCTGGTTATCGCGACCAAGGCTTCGATCCGCACCGGTCCGTGGAAAGAGCAGATCCGGTTTCACCGGGCGCTCGCCTATAATGCCAAGACAGCCAAGGACTATCTGCTGCTCAGCGATCTCTCGACCCGTATCGGAGCCCGTGATCTCGGCGTGATCAAGGGCATCAGCGCGCTGAGCGCCGGTGTCGGAGCGATCGACGAGACATCCTTCCCCACGATGCCTGTGCCCTTTGGCCATGAAAGCACCTGGACGCTGATTCACGCGATTACCCGGCAGGAAAGCCAGTTTGCCGAGGGCGCGATCAGCCACGCCGGCGCGCGCGGCCTGATGCAGTTGATGCCCGGCACCGCCCGCGAACAGTCCGGCAAGGCGAACCTCTCTTACAATCTCTCCTCGCTGACCGAGGACCCGCAATATAATATCCGTCTGGGCAGCGGCTATATCCAGCGGATGATGGACTATTATGGCGGCAGCTACCCGCTCGCCGTCGCCGCCTATAACGCCGGTCCCGGCAATGTGAACAAATGGCTGCGACGCAATGGCGACCCGCGGATGGGCGGGATCGACTGGATCCAGTGGATCGAGGATATCCCGATTTCCGAGACCCGCAATTACGTCAAGCGCGTGCTGGAAAATGTAGTGGTCTATGACACGAAAAACCCGAACGGCCCGACCATCCGCAGCGATACGCCACTAACCCGCTATATCGGGAAAAATTACAAGGGATGAGCATCGGTCCGGCCCGGTCGATGTCCCCTCTTCCAGGTGGAAGCTGCCTGTGAAATATCTACCCACGTTCCTGACCGCGATATTGGCGGCCGTCGCCCTGAATGCCTGCGCCACTCCCCATGAACGGGCCGCACAATCCGGGTTCACCGCCTGCGATGACCGGAATATGCACGCGAATCTGTCCGACAGCCTCTGTACCGAGATTACAGTCGACCACGGCGCGTTGCAGGACGAGCCCGTCAATCTGTTCGTGCGCAAATTCCCGGCGCGCGGCGACCACCAAGGCGAGATATGGCTGATCGCCGGAGGCCCTGGAGAATCCGGTGCCAGTTTCTACGCCGACATCAATTTCTTCAGACAGACGTTCGCCGGTTATGATGTCATGGTGCCCGACCATCGCGGCACCGGCTACTCGACGAAATTGTGTATGCCGGAGGAAACGCTGGATAGCCCGGACGGGCTGGCGCTCGCCGGCGCGGAATGGGGAAGCTGTTTCGAGCAGCTATATGCAGCTCCCGGGAGAGCCGGCCGCTTCAGCCGGAGAAACGCCGCGCTTGATCTCGACACACTTGTCTCGACATTGGGCTCGAAAGACAAAAGGCTGATTTACGGTGTCTCCTACGGCACGTCGCTGGTGCTCGAATATGCCAGGTTAGCTTCCACCGATATCGACGGTATCATTCTCGACTCGCTGACACCGGCCCCGTCCGATCATTCAAATGGCCTCTCCTATCGATCGCAGACCACCGACCGCGTCGGCATGGCCTTGCTCGACCGCTGCGCGACAGATAGCGATTGCAGTCTCGGCCCTGAAGCCGTCACAACCTACCGCGCCCTGCTCAAGCATCTCGACGCGGGCGCGGAAATTCCGGGCATGGATCGCGTTCCCAATGGTGATCTGCGCCAGTTCATGGGACTGCTTCTGGACGTGCCGGAGGCCCGCAACCGGATTCCCGATATCATCGCCGCGCTTTCGAACAGGGATCCCGCAGCCGGTCCCCTGATCGAGCAAGTCATCCAGAGCGCCGAAGCCCACTGGAGCGAGATCACCCGTTACGCGCAGGCGACATCGTCGATCCCCCTGTCGGCCATCATCACCGGTTCCGAATATAACAGCCGCCCTGATCTGACCGCCGAGAGACTGGCATCGGAAAAAGCGGAATTGGGCTTCACCAGCCCGCTCCCCGGCCTGCTGGTGAGCAACCAGTTCCCGCTTTACGAAGCGCCGCCGGCGCTGGCCGCACGCGCGACCCTGCCGCCGATATTGATCTTGCAAGGCACATTGGACGCGAAAACACCCTATGATGCAGCGATCAATCGCGCAGCCAGCCTAAGTACCCGTGGCCCGGTCGGGGTGCTGAGCCTCACCGACGCCCCGCACGCGGCCTATATCACCAGCCAGGATTGCCTGGCCAAGCCCCTTTCGCGCTTTGCCAATGACCCGACCGCGGTCAGTTCACAGACCTGTTCCCCGGAGAATGTCGCGATAACGTTCCGATAAAAAAGGCCGACAGCGAGCCAATAAATCCGCCTGCGGCTGTAACCTAATCGCCCGTCCGCCTGAATAGGCTCCCATACATCAGTTATTCCGGAGCATTCATGCCAGAGACGTCCCGCAGCATCGCCACATATTTATCCATCATGCTTCTGCTCACGGTGGCGACGCAAATATTCTATATCGCGACCCTTGGCGGCGTCGGGATTGTCGAGGGCTGGCCGTTGCGGTCGACCCTCTGGACCGCCGAAATTCTGCTGTTCACCGGCATCACGATCGCTTCGCTCGTCGCCCTGGTTCGTTCCCCGGCGATGCTATGGGGCTGGGCCGCTCTGGTCGTGGCAGGGGCGATCAATATCGTCCAGTCCGGCATCGGCCTGTCGATGTTTCTGCCGGCCGCCAAAGCCGGGCCCGAGTTCGCGCCGCTTATGGGCACCCTGCTCGCCGGTTCGTTTATGTTCTACAATCTGGCAAAGGCGATAATCGGACTGGCTGCCTTGCTCTTCGGACTATCCCTGTTTCGCAGCGACAAGACCAAAGTCCGGGCGATCGGCCTGATCAGCATGATCGCCGGCGTGATTGCCATGATCCTGAATATTGCCGCGGTATATCTGGGGCTCGGTGCCGTACCGTTTTCGGGTGCGAGCGGCGCCGTTGCTACATTTTTTGCAGCCTGCACAATCTGGTTACACACACGCATGGCGAGATGAGACAGGCCGGCAACTGAGCGGACGAAACACCAGCGCTACAAGTGCTAGTCCTTCGCCTCATAGCCGAACGCCTCGTGCGCCAGTTTCACCAGCTCCGGATCCGCGTCCGGCAGATGGGCCGGCAGGGCCGCTTCCAGCGTGTCGGCGACATGGGTCATGGCGGCGATGCGGGCGGATTTCTTGTTGTTTCCGGCGATCACCTTCCACGGCGCCCAGCGGGTGTCGGTATATTGGAACATGTCGTGCATGGCCTCGAGATATTCATCGCGCTTTGCCCGGTTGCGAAAATCCTCGGCGGTAATCTTCCAGCGCTTGTGCGGCGTATCGAGCCTTTTGGTCAGACGCGCGTCCTGTTCTTCCTGCGTCGTGTGGAAGAACAGCTTCACCAAATTGGTGCCGCCGTCGATCTGCTGTGCTTCAAATTCGTTGATCTCGTCATAGCCGCGCTTCCAGTCGGCCGGATCACAAAAGCCCTCCACACGCTCGACCAGCACCCGGCCATACCAGCTGCGATCGAAAACGCCTATTTCGCGGCTGCCCGGCAGTTTCTGCCAGAAGCGCCAGAGGAAATGGCGGTCTTTTTCTTCCTTGCTCGGTGCGCCGATCGGCCAGACATCATAATAGCGCGGGTCCCATTCGCCGGTCATCCGGCGGATCGTGCCGCCCTTTCCCGCCGCGTCCCATCCCTCGAACACCAGGATCGAACGGCTGCCGTGAATGATATGTTTGAAATGGATATGCGCCAGCCGGTCCTGCAGCGCTTTCAACGCCTCGCCATAGTCACCATCAAATTTTTCGGCGGATTCATAGTCGGACAGGTCTATGGTCATTCTCACTCCGTTCGCGCTCAGCTTGCCAACCCCGAGGGCGAGCACCGCTCAACAGCATCTATCGCATATCGCGAGCCTTTGACAAGCTCGGCACCGACAGGTCAATCCATATCCGCCACGTCCGGACGACAGGCGTGCAAACCCGTCACCTTCGCGGGAATTTCACGATGTTGCAGAGCGACGCAATTCCCATTCTTCCGAGGCGCGCCGGTGATCGCTGACGCGCCGCAAGGATTGTGTGACCTCCGACTTACCGGGCGCGAGCCTGTCCGCCTCTTCATACAGCATCAGCGCGGTTTCGAGGTCGCCGCGCTGTTCCGCGCAGAGGCCGCGATTGAACGTCAGCGAGATATGAACCTGACCGTTTCCAGCCGCTTCGTCCCACATCCGGCAGGCTTCCACCGGATCGCTCTTGGTCATCCTGATCGCCGCCTTGAAGAAATTTCCTTCGACCTTGCTCATGCCCTTGCGACTTTCCAATATCCGGATATCCTGACGATATTCTCGCGGGGCCAGATCATTGCGGACGGCGCCGGCGGTCTGCGAGACCATGTTGCGGATCACCGATTCGCTGCTGGCAAAATCCTCGTCATCGCCAAAGCAGATTGTCTGCTCTTGCTTGTCCGGGAAGCTTTCGGCGTAGAGACTGCGCCCGTCGCTATAGCGTGTCGCCCTGACCTGCGCGCGATAATCGATGATCCGGGTGAGGCAGTCGACCTTGATATTCTTGTGCGTGACGCATTTGCCTTTGTCGTTCCGTTCGACGCAGCGCCGCCGTTTCGCGGTTGTCTCATATTCTTCGACGCCGGCCGTCACATTGCCGGAAAGCGTCGCATCCGGTTGCACCGCAGAGCGCCCGCCAATCACCACGAAATAGGGTTCGTCATGAATATTGACCGCAGAGAGCCGGTCCTCCAGTTCAAAAGCCAGCGCCCGGCCATCGCTGCCGCCAAAACGCTCGATGGACAGGGATCCGATTTCTGCAAATTCGGGCGAATGCGCCGGCGCCATCCCCTCGATGGTGAGAACCTCTGCCTGCGCTGCACCTGAAAGGGCCAATGAGGCCGTGATTGCTGCGGTCACTAATCTGTTCATGTCCATCCCCCCCGAAACCAGTCGTTCACAATTATCGATGTGAAGATGAACGAAACATTAGCCGCTGATGATCAGTTCCGCAATCCGTTTCGGGTCCTGCATCGGCATGAAATGCGTAAGATCGGGCAGATAGACGTCGGTGCCATTGGCGAAACCGTCCGCAAGTCCGGGTGGAGTTGGTGACGTGGCGAAATCAAAAGCGCCATTTTGTTCGAGCTGCGGCGCGCGCAGAACCGTCACCGGCTGGGTAATAGCGTCGATCAGTGGCCACGGATCAACCGTAGCGCTGGTCGCATAGACCGACGCCTCGGTCTGCGGCGGACAGGCCAGCCGATAGCCGCCCTGCCCGTCCGGCAGCAAGCCATGGGCGCAATAATCGCGCAGGACCGCCGGGTCCCACAATTTATAGGGATGCCGGTCCTTGAACCGCTCGAACATTTCCTCCGGTCCGGTCCAGCTGTTGCGGCGTCTGGCGACCATTTCGTTGGTCGCGCTATAATCGGGCGGGTTTTGATAGACCGCCCGTTCCATGATCACCGGATCGACCAGAACCAGGCGCTCCACCAGCTCGGGATGGCTGGCCGCGACCTGCACCAGGCAATGGCCCCCCATGCTGTGGCCTGCTCCCACCGCAAAGCGAATGCCGAGCGATTGCACCAGTTCGGCGGTTGCGCCCGCAACATCGTCCCAGTCGGTGATGATCGGCGCGGCGCTGCGTCCGTGACCCAGCTGGTCAACCGCAATGACATGGGTGCCGTCCGGGAAGGCAGCGACGACCTGGTCCCAGCAGCGCGCGTGGAAACCTGTTGCGTGAAGCAGGAGGACGGATGGACCGTCGCCCGGCTTGCCCCATTCGAAATAGCAGATATCGCCGTGGGAAGACGCGAAATGATGTTGTTCGGGGATGATACTGGTCAATTCATAACTCCGTTCGTCTCCGGCATAGGCACAAGACATGTCCTGCTTCCCGACGTGTCTCGACTACGCTCGACACGAACGGAACTGCCTATAATGTTGAGGCTAGCCTTCCTTTGGCGGCTCGACCACCCGAATATGCAATTCCCGCAACTGTTTCTGCGACACGCCGCTCGGCGCGCTCATCATCAGGTCTTCGGCTTTCTGGTTCATCGGGAAGAGAACGACTTCGCGGATATTCGGCTCGTTCGCCAACATCATCACGATCCGGTCAACGCCCGGAGCCGAGCCACCATGCGGCGGCGCGCCATATTTCAGCGCGTTGATCATGCCGGAAAATTCGGTGTCGACCTGATCCTTGGTGTAACCGGCAATCTCGAAGGCCTTGTACATGATATCGGGCCGGTGGTTCCGGATTGCGCCGGAGGAGAGTTCGATGCCGTTGCAGACAATATCATATTGCCAGGCAAGAATATCGAGCGGGTCCTGATTTTCCAGCGCTTCCAGCTCGCCTTGCGGCATCGAGAAAGGATTGTGCGAGAAATCCAGCTTCTTCAGTTCGTCATCATATTCGAACATCGGATAGTCGACGATCCAGCAGAATTTGAACGCATTCTTGTCGATCAGGTCGAGCTGTTCCGCTGCTCTTGTCCGTGCCAGACCGGCTAGCTTCGCCGCATCGGCTTCCTTGCCGGCGGCAAAGAACACGCCGTCGTCAGGGCCACAGCCGAGATCGGCGAGCAGCTTGGCCGTGCCTTCCTCGCCATGATTCTTGGCAATCGGCCCGCCGGCCGCGCCTTCCTTCATGTTGATATAGCCAAGGCCGGCGAAACCTTCTGCGCGAGCCCAGTCATTCATCGCGTCAAAGAATTTACGGCTGTTCTTGCCCGCTTCCGGAGCGACAAAGGCACGCACGGTGCCGCCGGTCGAGGTGATCTTGTCGAACAGACCGAAGCCCGAGCCCTTGAAATGCTCGCTGACGTCCTGAATGATGATCGGGTTGCGCAAATCCGGCTTGTCATTGCCATATTTCAGCATCGATTCCTTGTAGGGAATGCGCGGAAATTCGCCAGCCGGGGTGACCGAACGGCCATTGGCAAATTCCTCGAACACACCGGCAAGAACCGGTTCCAGCGTCTGGAACACATCTTCCTGGGTGACAAAGCTCATCTCGAAATCGAGCTGGTAAAACTCGCCCGGCGAACGGTCGGCGCGGGCGTCTTCGTCGCGGAAACAGGGCGCGATCTGGAAATAGCGGTCGAAACCGGCGACCATCAGCATTTGCTTGAACATCTGCGGCGCCTGCGGCAGCGCGTAGAATTTGCCGGGATGGACGCGGCTCGGCACGAGATAGTCGCGCGCGCCTTCCGGGGACGAAGCGGTCAGGATCGGGGTCTGGAATTCGGTAAAGCCCTGTTCGGTCATCCGGTTGCGCAGACTGGCGATCACCTTCGAGCGCAGCATCATATTAGCGTGAACGCTTTCGCGCCGCAGGTCGAGGAAGCGGTAGCGCAGGCGGATATCCTCGGGATATTCCTGCTCGCCAAAGACCGGCATCGGCAATTCGTCGGCCGGGCCCTGCATGCTCACCGTGTCGGCGACCAGTTCCACATCGCCCGTTGGCAGATTCTTGTTCACCGTTTCGGCGTCGCGGGCGACAACCTTGCCGGTTACCGTGACGACCGATTCCACCCGCGCGCCGTCGAGCGTCTTGAACGCCTCGCTGCCGGTCTCGCTGACGATCTGGGTCAGACCGAAATGATCGCGCAGATCGACGAACAGCAGATTGCCATGATCGCGTTTGCGGTGAATCCAGCCGGACAGGCGGACTTCCTCGCCGACGTGCGAAGAGCGGAGCGCGGAACAATTGTGGGTGCGATATGCGTGCATGATAGACCTTTGGAATTGGGTGCTTTCCCAGATGGAAAGATTGCACGCGTAACACAGGTCTGCGGGCCATTTGTCAAGGCTTGAGATTGCCCGAACAGGCTGTGCGCCGCGCCTGATGCGGTGTTTTGCGAGGGATAAGGCTGTCGCCGCCGAAAGCTCTGCAACAGGCGCAAGGTGTCAGCGGCCCACGATAGCTTTGCTAAACGCTCAAGCCTGGCTGTCCTTACGATCTTTTAGCGGATAGTCTTCGGGCCGAACCGTGGAAACATTGGGACGGTCGCTCACCTTTTCCGGGGCCTGGCCGCCGGGAGTCGCATTATCGTCCTTGTTTTCCGGTACATTGTCGGCGTCTCCGTATGTACCGCCGGCCTTGCCCTTATCCATGCCGTAGGAACTGTCCGGTCGATGCGGAGTACCGGGCGCTGCCCCGGGGTTCAGTCGCTCATATTCGTGCGAATGTCCGGCTTTCTTCTTGTCAATCTTCGCCATGGGGGACTCTCCATTATGTTGTGTCATAATAGAATTACGCGGCCATCGCAGGATAGTTCCGCCCTTATGGACAAGCGACCTCTATGGCATCCTTCGCAACGCGGACCTGGACTGGCGTGGTTGCCAGTACTTCGCCATCGATCGAAATCTTCAGCTTCGGTATGGTCTCCAGATGAAAGGATGTTCCGGAAAATTCGCGCGTGTTGGCGTTCCGGTCTCTCAGCTTGAGCGCTTTAGCAAACCAGTCCCACATGAGCTGGATTTTACTCTTTCCGACCACGGCCTGGATCACGATCTGCCCGCTGTCGATTTCCGCATCGTCGGACAATTCCAGACCGCCATGATAGGGTCCGTTCAAAATCCGCACTTCGGTTGACCATAATGCATGCTTTTCTGCGCCATCATCGATCATCAGCCTGAACGGCCGGAAGCCGATGAGGCATTTCAGGGCCCAGAACAGATAGCCGAAACGACCCAGATAGCGCTTCAAATCGTGCGGTACCGTTTCCCCGATGATCGGGGAAAGGCCCAGGGACGCAGCGTTTACAAAATAGTCATCATCGATCATGCCAAGGTCAATCGGCTTGCGATGCCCGTGCGCGATGACATCAATGGCCCCCTCCAGATCGAGCGGCAAGCCCAGCGTTCGCGCTGAACTATTGGCGGTCCCCAGCGGCAATATGGCGAAGACGCAACCGGTACCGACAAATTCGTCCACCACGCCGGAAAGCGAACCATCCCCGCCGCCGACGATAACCATCGGGGCGTTCTGAATCGCTCGGCGGACAATTTCCTGAATATTGTCAGGATTCTCGACAGCCTTTGCGTCGAGTAGATTAATGCCGGCTTCAGCGAGCTTTGCTTTCGCCTCGTCGAACTGGTCTTCTCCCTTCCGGGATCCGGCGTTGACAACGAGGATGGCGTCCCGCGGGAGAGAATTGTTTTTCATGGAGAGAATACGCCGCGGCGGATGTTTGGATGCACGATGAAACCACTTTATGTTTCAACCGTTAGACCTGCATGGCACGGATCGCACATCTATCTGACATTCACTTTGGCGCAAATGACCCCACCATCGTTGCAGCAACGATCGACTGGCTGAAAGAGAAACAGCCTGATCTTGTCATCATCAGCGGTGACCTGACCCAGCGCGCGCGCGAGGGTCAATTTCACGATGCCGCCGAATATCTCCGGGCACTGCGGGAAAACGGGCACAAATTGCTGGTCGTCCCCGGCAATCATGACATTCCCCTATATGATGTTTTCCGGCGCTTCGCTTCGCCGCTAAGACGGTACAAACGTCATATTGCTCAGGACCTGTGTCCCTGGGTGGAAACGGATGAAGCCGCCATCTTGGGAATCAATACCGCCCGATCCCTCACGATCAAGGATGGCCGGATCAACCACGACCAGATGCAGCTCATTCGCCGACGATTCAAAGGCGTTGCACCTCATAAAACGCGAATTCTGGTTACCCACCATCCATTGTTTGAACTGCCCATTGGCCAAGGCAACGAGCTTAGCGAAGCCGTGGGACGACAGGAAGATGCCCTTCAGGCGATAGCCGACGCCGGCATTCATCTGACGCTGGCGGGCCACTTCCACCGCACCTATGCCGAAGCCGCCAGCAAAATGGTCGCTGAAGCCGGCCCCACCCTGGTGATCCAGGCGGGTACGGCGACGTCGACCCGTCTGCGCAATCAGGAGCCGCAAAGCTTCAACTGGCTGCACGTCGAACCAGACAACCGGATGGAATTGCAGGTGATCGTCTGGAATGGCGAAGGATTCCAGCGTGCAAGCCACGTCGGGTTTTCGCTGGACGGAAATCAATGGCATTCGGAAGAATTGTCCACTCACGAACCGGCTACGGGTGATTTCCGTGGCGCAAAAACGCCATCGGCCGCAGTCGGTCGCTGAAGATCGGAACGGTGACGGATGCTAAAGCCTAGATCAGCCCCAATTTGACCAGTTCATCATTCGCAAACACCTGCCGGTCGGCGGGCTCCGGCATCACTTGCGCCTGTGCCCATTTCCAGTCGGCAAAATTCTGCCCATAGTCCTGCTTCACCCGCCGCTCGTCGAGATTGTTGGTTTTTCCCCAATGGCGTGTGAAGGGAATCCCGGCATCGTCGAGCGCCTCAATCACTTTCTTGTAACCTTTATGGCTGGATTCGACATTGGGCCCGTCAAAGTCGATAACCACATTGTCCGGCCAGTGCGCGGGTGCGAGCAGACCTTCTGCCTGCTTGACGAAACGCAGGGTGACAACCGTACCGCCGCCACCGCGCCTGAAACTATTTATAATCAAATCAAAAACTTCACTCAGCTTTTTACGATCAAGTGTCACTGATCCGTTGAACAGACTAGCAATCGGTGAATGTTCTTCGGTGGTATGCCCCCAGGTGGCGATGGCCGGCGGATCGTCGACATCGCGATTGTCGGGATAGCCCTGTTCCATCGCAAATTGCATGATCGCGCCCTTGAACAGGTCGCTTTGCGCCATTGCCTTTCCGAGCAGGGTCAGCGCGTCATAGCCGGCCCCCATGTCCCGCGGCGGCGGCGGCGGGATGCTGGCGTCGAAGGGCCGCTTGTAGAGAAAACGCAACAGGCATTTTTTGTCGAAAGGGTCGAAAGGATTGAGGATAACCTGCTGAAAATAAGGGTCTTCATTCAGGCCGAACGCGCAGGAAAATTTCTTGAATTCGCCGCGGCACAGCCAGTCGATATGCTCGCGCTTTATCGTCGCTGCCTTCTGGATATTCTGCACCATATAGATCGGATCGGTCTCGATCAGCATCGCGGTGACAAAGCCCATCGCCCCGACGTGCAACTGGGCGGCGGCAAAGATCCGGTCATCGCGGATGATCTCCGATCCGGTCTGCGCGATGAACGCATCCGACAGCATCGCTTTTGCCGGCGCGATCCACAATATCCGTTCCGGCGTCACCAATTGTACAGCCCGGACATGATCCTGAATACCGCCCGCCTGCCAGACGCTGCCGTGGGTTCCGGTTGCACAGGCACCGGCAAAACTCTGGCCATTGCTCGCCCCGCCGGTGCGCAGGGACCGGCCAATCTCTTCGGCACTTTCGTAAACTTCGTCAACCGTTGCGCCGGCCTGCACCAGCAACAGTGCTTCCGCGGCAACTTCGCAATCTTCATGCAGATCTTTGGCCGACAATTTATAAGTCCGGTTGAGCCGCAACGTCTCGACCAGCCAGCCATCCTCCACCACATTGATCGGCGACGGCGACCAGCCTGCCCCGATCGGCCTTACGGGAATCTGATATTGTTTCGCTTCCTGAAGCAGCGCCAATACTGTCTCTGCCACACCTTTCAGATGCGCCCGACCATTTCTCTCGTCGCCGTTGGCCAGTTCGATCCGGTCCTTGAGATTGCATTCCGCGGTTTCGTGATAATTGGCCCAGACTTGCTGGCCGAGATGAACAACCCGCGCCATCAGGCTTCTCCCACGTCATGGTCACCGGCATAGCAACGATAGGCGATGCTCACCTTCCGGACAAAGCCGAAGGTTACCAGACAGACCAGAACAGCCTTGCCGGTCATGAAAAACCGCATGTCATTTATGCCAAGCTGATAGCAGTCATCAACTTGCAGGGATCGTCCCCGCCGCGACGCGAAGCCCCAGGCCAATATCGTGATCTCGATTGTTTTGCCGCCGACCGGCCGCGGATCGGCAACCGCCAGACAGGCATCACCCCACAGCGCCATAATCTGCCCCAGCAATAGCAATGCCAGCGCACCGATCAGAACCAGTGACCAAAATGTCATGATTTCCCCCAAATTTTATCCTGCACCCACGAATTGTTTGCGGGATGAGCCGCCCGCTGTATAGGATAAAAATGCACATCCATAATTTGCTGACGACCAATCAGGACATCGCCGATATCTGCACTCGCTTTGCGACTGCCGACTTCGTGGCAGTTGATACAGAGTTCATGCGCGAGAATACCTATTGGCCCATTCTCTGCCTCATCCAGATTTCCGATGGCAAGGAAGCCGCGGCGATTGATCCGCTGGCGAAAGGTGTCGACCTTGGTCCCCTTATGGAATTGCTGGTCAATAACGAGAATGTGCTCAAGGTTTTTCATGCCGGAGGACAGGATGTCGAAATCATCCACAATATCACCGGAAAGACCCCGCACCCGATATTTGACACCCAGATTGCCGCGATGGCCATCGGCCAGAGCGAACAGATCGGCTATGCCAATCTCGTCGATAGTTGGCTGGGCATCACCCTGGACAAGGGCGCGCGCTTCACCGACTGGTCGCGGCGTCCGCTGAACGCGCGTCAACTGGAATATGCGGTGGCCGACGTCACTCATCTCGCCAAAATTTTCCCGATGATGCTGGACAAATTGCGCGAGACTGGCCGGGGCATGTGGATCAATGCCGAAATGGAAAAGCTCGCCGATCCCGATAATTATGTCAATGATCCGGAAAAATCCTGGCTAAGGGTCAAATCGCAGGGCCGCAATCTGGAGATGCTTGGGAGGCTGAAAGCGATTGCAGCCTGGCGGGAGACCGAAGCCCAATCCAAGGATCTGCCACGCGGCCGGATTATGCGCGATGAAACGCTGGCGGATATTGCAGCCCATCCTCCCAAGGATCAGAACAAGCTGGGACAGGTCCGCGGACTATCGTCCGGCTGGAAAAACAATGATATCGGCGCACGGCTGATGGAAGTGATCGAACAGGCGGAACCGCTATCGCGCGACGACTTGCCGCTGAAAATCGGCCGGCGCCCCAAGAATGGCAAATCCAACGCGCTGGTTACCGACTTGCTCAAACTGTTGCTCAAGATCCGGTCGGCGGAAATGAACGTCGCCTCCAGACTGCTGGCCCGCGCCGATGATCTGGAACGGATCGTTGCCGGCGAGCGCGAAGACGTGCCGCTGCTCGAGGGTTGGCGCTACGAAGAATTTGGCCGGGACGCGCTGGATCTGGTTGAAGGCAGGGTGAGCTTCACGGTCAAGGACGGAAAACTCAAAATGACCCACCAGCAAGAAGGCGATAACGCCGAAGCGGAATAGCTAGACGGCAGTCATCACCGGTTCCAAACCCATCATGTTGGCCAGATGGCCATGCCGCTTGGCAACCGCGTCACCATAGAGATGGACGAGATCACCGGCTATCGTCAGTTCCAGCTGTTTCCCGGACTTGCGGATTTGCGTCTGTTCCAGCGGGTTGCGGGTACCGCCGCTCAACCGCTGCGCCAGGCGCATCGCCAAGCCCCAGCTGATCGCCCGCTGTGTCGCCTGATCGCTGGCGAGTTTACCGCCGCCGGGGAAAATATGATTGCCGCCCCCGAAACTGGTATAGAGTGCCTGCCCCAGCATCTCGCGTTCCGGACCGCTGATCGCCACCCAGTTGCCGTGCAATCCGATTTCCAGTCCGCGCTCCGCGCGAAAATTCGGGTTTGCGCGCCACGCAACATCACCGAGATTGCAGGCCGCCTGCCGAATTCGGTGCCATTCGACCGGATCCTCGGAGAATATATCGGCGATCCATTTGCCGAGCAATTTGCTGTTGGCCGGGAAGCGGGCCTGTGCCGCACCGGCATCTTCGGTCGCCAGCAAGAGCGGATCGCGCGCTGCTTCCTGCTTGCTGATGCTCTGGTACAGCAGCCCTTCTCGCACACCATAAGCAGAGACAACCATCTTGCTGCTGTTGAGATAACGCACCAGCATCGACAAAAGCCATGCGGCATCCTTTAGGGTCGGTATCCGCGAACTCGAAAGCCCAGGCACATTCTTGAGCTTTTCCTTGTTCAGACGGGCAAGCCTGCTGACGAGCCGTTGCGCGCGCCGCGGTTCCATCTCGTAATTGTGGATGACCGGAAGCGGATAATGGCTGTCAAACATGTCAAGCCGGGCCAGAGATCGCCAGGAACCGCCGACCAGATAGAAAGGAAGTCCCTGAGCCTGCTTCTCCCAGCCGGTCTTTTTGAGCATCTTGCGGACTTGCCTCTTGAGCGCATCCTGCCCCTTCGCACGCAGGTCCGCGACCCTGAGCACGCCCAGCGGGAAGGAATAGCGTTCCAGCACTTTGCCCTTCTCGATCATCGCCAGTTCCAGACTGCCACCGCCGAGATCACCAACTATACCCTTGGCATGCGGTATGCCGGAAATAACGCCGAGTGCTGCCGATTCCGCCTCTTCTTCACCCTGCAGAACCACAACGTCATAGCCGATCTCGCGCGCCGCTTTTAGCAAATCCTTGCCATTGCTGGCGTCCCGCACCGCAGCGGTCGCGAAACTCTTGACGCTGTCGACTTCCATTTCCATGCACAGGCAATGGAAGCGCTTCAGTCCGCGCACCGCGAGCGCCATTGAATCCTTGGCGATCGCACCGGTGGTCGACAGTTCCCTGCCGAGCCCGGCCATTACCTTCTCATTGAACAATATTGCCGGAACCCTAGCCGGCCCCTGATAGACAACAAGTCGGATGGAGTTTGAGCCGATATCGACTATCGCCGTACGCTGGCGACCATGTTTTTTCCTCATCTGGACAGGGAAGAAATCAGCGCCTTTTTGTCCCGGCATGCTGTTCACGCCTTTTTCTTGCGGCGACGCAGGCTGAGACGAGGCACGGCGTTGCTTTTCTTTAGCGCCTTGCCGCGACCGGAAAGAGACGGGTTGGTCATGAAATAGCGATGCAGGTTGAACGGCTTGTCGGACGGCTTTACTCTCGTGTAGCTACCATCGGCATTCAGCTCCCAACTCTGTTCGTCATCAATCAGATTGGCAACCATGACCTGATCCAATATCTGGTCGTGGACGGTCTTGTTGGTGATCGGCATCATATATTCCACACGCCGGTCAAGGTTTCGTGGCATCCAGTCAGCCGATGAAATATAGAGCTTCGCTCCGTCATTCGGCAATTCCCTGCCATTGCCAAAGGCCCATATGCGGCTATGTTCGAGAAACCGGCCAACGACCGATTTTACGCGAATATGGTCGGACATGCCCGGCACATCGGGCCTGAGGCAGCAAATACCGCGAACCACCAGATCAATTTCGACACCGGCGTTGCTCGCCTGATAGAGTTTTTCAATGAGTGCCGGATCAACCAGCGAATTCATCTTGGCCCAGACCATGCCCGGCTTGCCGGCCCGGACATTGGCAATTTCCTGATCGATCAGGCCCATCAGGTCGTTGCGCATGTCGCGGGGTGACATGGAAATAAGTTCCAACGCCTTGGGCTCGACATAGCCGGTGATATAATTAAACAATTGCGCCGCATCGCGCGCGGCTCGCGGGTCGGCGGTGAAGAAGCTAAGATCGGTATAGATTTTGGCGGTTACCGGATGGTAATTGCCAGTGCCAAAATGGCAATAGGTGCGATAGCCTTCCTGTTCCTTGCGAACGACCATCGATATTTTCGCATGCGTCTTCCATTCGATAAATCCGTAGACGACCTGGACGCCTGCCCTTTCCAACGCGCTTGCCCAGAGCAGATTCTGCTCTTCGTCAAAACGGGCCTTGAGTTCGACAATCGCGGTCACCGATTTACCCGCTTCGGCAGCATCTATCAGCGCACGGATAACGGCGGATTGCTTGCCGGCGCGATACAAGGTCTGCTTGATCGCCACCACATCGGGATCGGCAGCAGCCTGCCGCAAAAATTCGATCACCACCTCGAACGATTCATAGGGATGATGGACCAAAATATCCTTGTCCCGGATCGCGGCGAAACAGTCGCCGCCATGATCCCGTATACGCTCGGGAAAACGCGGACTATACGGCGTGAATTTCAGATCCGGACGGTCTTCTTCGACCAATATGTCGAGATCGCCGACGCCGACCAGCCCGTTGATGCGGCTTTCGGTGGCCCCGTCATCGAGCAGATTTTCCCGCAACATCGCGATCACCGGTTCGGCAAGATTCGGCCCCATTTCCAGCCGGATCACATCACCGCGGCGTCGGCGTTTGATAGCGCTGCGGAAATAGCGGACGAGATCTTCAGCCTCTTCCTCCACCTCGATATCGCTGTCGCGGATGATCCGGAACAGTCCGCTGTTTTTCACGGCGTAGCCCGGAAACAGGATATCGGAAAATTCCTGAATCGCCGTCTCGACCGAAACGTAGATTGCCGATTCTCCGGGCAAGCGGATGAAGCGCGCGAGGCCCGACGGGATCATCACCAGTTCTCTGATACCCTGATTGTCGGATTCCCTGACCAGATCGAAAACAAGGCTCAGCCCCTTGTTGGGAATGAAGGGGAAGGGATGGGCCGGATCGAGCGCTTGCGGGGTGAGTACCGGGAATATCTGGTCAATGAAATGCTGCCTGAGCCAGCTCTTCGAATCCTCGGACAGGTCGGCCACAGCCGAGACAAAAATATCTTCCTCAGCCAGCGTTCTGGACAGGGCCGCCCATACCCGTTGCTGATGTTCGATCAGCAAATCTGTCCGGGCCGCTATCGCTTCCAACTGCTGCGTGGCGGTCAGGCCATCGGCTGAACGTTCCTCGATTTTCTGCCGATATTGTCCGACCAATCCGGCGAAGCGAACCATGAAAAACTCGTCCAGATTGTTCCCGGATATCGACAGAAAGCGCAGCCGTTCTAGCAACGGATGGGCGCTGTTCTCGGCCTCTTCGATAACCCGCTCGTTAAAGCCTAGCCAGCTGATTTCCCGATTGAAATACCGCTTACCGCTCTCCTCCGTCGAGGCAACGGGGACAGTATCCGCAGGCAGCACATCCGCATCAGGCGATTCTGCAGCAGGATTTTCCATGGGCTAAATATCCACCTTTTCATCATCGGCTTCAAAAAAACCGAGCGCTGATTTCGCGATTGCCAGATTTATCGGTTTCCGGGACTCAATTGCTAACGAGTCCATTTTTTGCGCCAGTTCAAGCACCATGGCATAGGACCGAACCATGCGCTTTTCCAGATAGCGCAACGCATCCTGAGATATTGTCAGCCCGCGTATGGCGAAATATTTCTGAAAGAGGCCGTCGATCATCGCCTGATCGGGAGCACCAATTTCAACATGCAGCGACGCGGCCAGACGGGATTTGAGATCCGGAAGAGTGATCCCCCACTCCGACACCGGCTTGGCCGCCAAAATTAAAAGCGGCTTTTGCTCGCTGTTGGCGCGATTCCAGAGATGGAATATCTCTGTGTCCTTATGATCTGCAGCATCGTCGAGGGAGAACCCGCCGCTCTCCGCTTCGAACGCCGCGGCCATCGTGGTTTTGCCAGAGGCTTCGGGACCGGTCAGAATCAAGGTATGATGCACCCAATCCTGCCAATTCTGCAAATGCCTGTGCACTTCGGCATTGGCTGCGGTCACCAGATATCCCCCCTGATCCGGCGACGGTTTCTGTTCAAGAGGGAGGGCTATCTGACTCATGGTCCCGTTATATTATTGTCCGGAGCGACTGATACGCAAGGCGCCCGCTCCTTGCTGAACTTGCCATCCTTGCGCTCGCAGCGCCTGAGCCAGCGTAGAAATATCGCCTCTATAGGTCACGCTCATGACTGAAACACCGCCTAGAGCGAGGCTGGACGTGGAAGCGGAGGTAACGCCTGGGATCGCGCGTAGCGACGCTTCGCCGCGCCCGACAGCGCCAACATCCGGCGTATCAAATTGCAGCGAGATACTGGTTGCGGCAGCAGGTGCGGCTATAGGTGCTTCTCCGGCGGACTCGGTTGCGCTGTTCCCTGCGTCTGATGCAGCATCCTCGCCCCCGCCTACCTCGCCAGCCAGATCCTCATCCAGATCAAAATCTTCAAGATCGAGCTCGTCCAGATTAAACGGATCCTCAATGATCAACGACTTGTCGGTTTTCAATATGCCCCGCGACAGGGCACTGGCATAGATATTATCAAGACGCGCGATGCCCTGGTCCATCATCTTGGGTATATCTTCGCTGCGGTCCACTTTGAGGGCGAAGCTGTCGATAAACCGGTTGTCGGGACCATAGCGCGCCGTGAAACGACCGGTCACCGGACCGCCGGGATATTCATAGGTCAGCCGGACAATCGGAATGATGACATCGGCTGCGCCGAACTGATCGAGAATATTGCGCCACCAGCGCCGACTCGGACGATTGGCCTGCCCTGCGGTCAGCACCAGCGATTCGCTGTCCGACCCATAAGGCCGCACATAATCAATGGCGCTGTCCCCGGAGCGGAAACGCGCCCAAGCCTTTTGCCATTCGGTGCGGTTCTCGAACACCTGCGGAGAACCACCGCTCCACATGATCGGTAGAACCAGCAGCGGCGGAGAACGCAACCGCCGGCCGCCAACGCCCAAGATCGAACCCGTTCGCGCCCGATCAAACATCACGCCTAGCGTGGCAATATAGCGTTTGGGGCCGATCTGCTCCTGCTCGACAATAATCGCCGAGACGATGGTATTGAGCGTACCGTCAGGCAGTCCGGAGGTCTCCCCGCCCTGCGTACGCTTGTAGAGCATCTTCCAGGCCTTGCGCTGGGCTTCTTCCCAGCCTTTTTTCCGCGCGTCGAATGCATTATCGCCATGGACATCGACTTCCACGCCCATGACTTCAAAATCACCGGTGCTGGCCAGCGGCGCGACGCCGCGCTCCGTACCTTCCAGCTGGGCATAGACAACGGTTCCCGCGAGCACAGTCACGACGGCAATGGCGGCGGCAATCTTGGTCCGGAAGTCACTCAAAAAACTCATTTGCGCCCTTTTGACGATTATGGCGTAGAAATCCAGCCGCGACTTGTCTAATCGCTCAAGCTATGAGTGAAAAGCAAAATGAGCCGGATTCTTACACCTATGCGAAAGCCGGTGTGTCCATCGAAGCGGGCAATGCCCTGATCAAGGCGATCGCGCCTCTGGCCAAAGCCACGGCGCGCCCTGGCGCCAATGCCGAACTCGGTGGTTTCGGGGGATTTTTTGATCTTAAGGCGGCGGGCTATCAGGATCCGCTGCTGGTCGCGGCCAACGACGGCGTTGGCACCAAGCTGAAACTGGCGATCGACTATGGCCGCCATGACACGGTCGGCATTGATCTTGTTGCCATGTGCGTCAACGATCTGATCGTACAGGGGGCAGAACCCCTGTTTTTCCTCGACTATTTCGCCACCGGAAAGCTCGAGAACGGCATTGCTGAACGGGTTGTGGCGGGGATTGCCGATGGCTGCAAGATGTCAGGCTGCGCCCTGATCGGCGGCGAAACGGCGGAGATGCCTGGCATGTATGCCGACGGCGACTATGATCTTGCCGGATTCTGTGTGGGTGCGGTGGAACGCGAAAAGGCCGTGACCGGAATGACGATCGAGCCGGGCGATGTGCTTCTCGGTCTCGAATCCTCCGGCGTTCATTCCAACGGTTTTTCACTGGTCCGCCGACTAGCCGCCGACAAGGACTGGAAAATGGACCGCCCTGCCCTGTTCAACCCGGATATATTGCTGATCGAAGCCCTGATCGTGCCGACCCGGATTTACGTGAAGTCGCTACTGCCGCTGATGCAGTCCGGCCGGATCAAGGCGCTGGCCCATATTACGGGCGGCGGATTGCTGGAAAATATCCCGCGCGTTTTGCCGAATGGCACGCACGCCCATGTCGATGCTTCGAGCTGGGAGCAGCCCCGCCTGATGGCCTTCCTGCAGGCACAGGGCAATATCGAGCCGGAGGAAATGGCGCGGACATTCAATTGCGGCATCGGTATGGTGCTGGCGGTATCGCCCGACCAAGTGCAGTCGATCACAGACGATCTGGAAGCCGCCGGCGAGAAGGTCCACAGGATCGGTGATGTCCGTGACGGGCCCAAAGGCTGCTCAGTATCGGGCGCACGCGGCATATGGTCGGCGACGGACGACTGGACCGCCACGCACAATGGCTGAAAAGGCCAAAATCGCGATTCTAATTTCCGGCCGCGGGTCGAATATGGCGGCGATGGTCTATGCAGCCAAATCCTCCGACTGCCCCTTCGAGATCGTACTGGTGGCATCGAATGATCCCCAAGCGCCCGGCCTGAGACTGGCCGAAGCGGAAAATATCGCAACGTTCGTTCATCCGCACAAAGGCCTGGAGCGCGAAGCGCATGATGCAATGATGCACGAGGCCATAGTCGAAGCCGGGGCAGAATATGTCGTGCTGGCTGGCTATATGCGGATCTTGAGTGATGGTTTTGTCAGAAAATGGACGGACCATATGCTGAATATCCATCCCAGCCTGCTACCGAAATACAAAGGCCTCGACACCTATCAGCGCGCTATCGATGCGGGCGACAGCGTCGCGGGATGCAGTGTCCATCTCGTAACTGCGGAACTGGATGATGGCCCTGTACTGGCCCAGACCGAGGTCGCCATTTGGCCCGACGACGATGCCGACAGTCTGGCCAGCCGCATTTTGATCGCCGAACATCAGCTCTATCCCGCCACGCTCGCCAAATATGTCACGCGCGAGGCGGATCCGGACTGGATATTGGCCCAGGTTCGCGCGCGTGCGCTGGCGCTCGAGGAGACCCACGAACGGGCCAGTTTCGGCGCCCCCGGTTGGCGCGTGGGCAGCCAAACAACGGGCAAATATTTCGCCTATTTCGCGCAGAGCTATCATGGCGAGGCCAGCATAGCCCTTCTCGTAAAGACCACTGGACTGGACGAGCAGGCTGCATTGATCAGTGCCGATCCCGACCTCTATTATTCTCCCAAATTTTACGGAAAGTCAGGCTGGATCGCGATCCGCCTCGACACAGGCCGTACCGATTGGGACCATATTGCGGACCGGCTGTACAGCAGCTGGTGCCAGGTGGCGCCGAAACGACTTACCAAGATGATTGCAATCGCCGACCAATTTTAGGGGATAATGCATCACGGGCTGAAAATCTTTGGACAACAAGGAGGAGGGAGAACTGTTATCCAAAAAGGTCTGCGGCCCGAATTGGGAAAAGAAACTCCAACCCGCGATGCAGTTTTACAGATAGGTGGTAACCGCTGTGAAATCCATACGGCCCTTGGACCGTATGACTCCCTGACTACATTCCCGCCTCGACAGCCAGTCGGACCATGTCCGCCGCGCTGGGTACATCGAGCCGTTTCATCAGGATCGAACGATGCATTTTTACGGTCCGCTCGCTGAGACCCAGTTCATGCGCGATCTGTTTGTTGAGCAGCCCCTTGGCGATGAATTGCAGCACTTCCCGTTGCCGCTTCGACAGCTCTTTCACAATCTCGACAGCCCGCATGCGGCGCGCTTTCGCCAGCGCAGGAACATCCGCATCGATTTCCACCTGCGATCCCAGAAAATATTCCAGCTCGCCCTCTTCGTCGAACAGGGGAGCCACCAGCACCGCATTCTGGAACGGCGTGCCGTCCTTCTTATAATTCAAAATCTCGACCAGGACGGACTTTTGCTGCCGCACCCCGCGCCGAATTTCCTCCGTCAGCCAGGGCTTTGTCTCTTCGCCCGAGAGAAAACGGCAATTCCGACCGATAATGAAGTCCCGGTCATAGCCCGTCAGTTCCACAAAGGCATCGTTGACGGCGACAAGCGGATTATCGGGCAAACGCGGATTGCTGACCACAGAGGCAATCGGACTTTTTTCGATCAGGCCCATGACAGAGGCCGTGGGCAAATCCGATTTGGAAATCGCCATCTGGTTTTTCATGCTGGAATTCTGTTCGCGCTCCATCGGATTAAGCTACTCTACATATAGTGTTAAAGGCAAGCGTAGAGCGGAACCGTGGCCATGGGCATTTGCCCGCAATGAAGCGGCCCGACGGCATCCACACCCTCAGGTCAGCAGCGAAACATTTCCTCCCGCAGCGGTCGTATCGATACAGACATGCCGTTCAACCAGACATTGCTGACCAAAATTCTCTTCGGTGATGATCGGGATCAGCGGCCCGTCGCGTTTCGCCAATGCCTCGCGGATAGCGTGGACATCCGCGATTTCGCTCCAGCAGACAACGGCATCGATACCGGTCAAGGCAGACAGCATTTCGCGAGGCACAAATCCGTCGACCGTCTGTTTTCCGGTAGCGCCGGGAACGCAGGTCAACGACACGCAGCCCTGCTGATGCGCCGTCTCGGCCTGCCTTGCAGCATCTTCCGCTGTAGGACCAAGACACAATATCGTCCCCCGCGCATAGGTGAACAGCTCATTCGATTCACCGGTAGGTCCGGGCATGATCTCGGAACTGCGTGGTCGCATGTCGACAGCCGGCAAGTTGTCGAGTGCCGCCTGCACCCTGTCAAGGGTTAGCTGATTGCCCTGTTCGATCGCCGACACCGGCCTGGAGCCCGCATGGAAGCGCGTTAGATAATGTGGCCCGCCGGCCTTGGGGCCGGTGCCGGACAGACCCTCTCCGCCAAAGGGTTGCGAACCGACCACCGCACCGACCTGGTTGCGATTGACGTAGATATTCCCGACCTTCAAGGCGCTGGTCAGCTTGTCGATGCGGCGCTCGATCCGGGTCTGCAGGCCGAAGGTCAGCCCGTAGCCGCGACTGTTGATATCGCTGACAATCATGTCCAGCTCGTCATTCTTGAACGTTGCAACATGCAGGACGGGACCAAAAATTTCCTCTGCCAGATCGTTGATTCCGTTCACCCGGATGACCGCCGGACCGACAAAATGGCCTTCATCCGGACAGTCGAGCTGCTTCAGCAACCGGCCGTCTTTCCGTGCGGTGGCGATATGGCTGCTGATTTTATCGTGCGCCGCCTGATCGATCACCGGGCCGATGTCGGTCGACAACCACCAGGGATTGCCCATTTCAGTAGCATCCATGGCGCCGAAGAGCATGTTCAGAAAAGAATCGGCGACATCTTCCTGCAGATAGAGAACCCGCAAGGCCGAGCAACGCTGCCCGGCCGACTGGAATGCCGAAGTAATGATATCGCGAACCGATTGTTCGGGCAAAGCGGTCGAATCGACGATCATGCAGTTCAGGCCGCCGGTCTCCGCGATCAGCAACGAGTCCGCCTGACCATTTTCGGCGATATTCCGGTTTATCGTCTGGGCCGTCGCGGTAGAGCCGGTAAAACAGACACCATTGATCCGGGCATCACCGCTGATCGTTGCCCCAACGGTCGCACCAGCACCGGGCAGCAACTGCAGAGAAGCAACAGGAACGCCGGCTTCGTGCAGCAAATTGGTGGCAAGCGCTGCTATAAGCGGCGTCTGGTCGGCTGGTTTCGCCAATACCGCATTGCCCGCAGCGAGAGCCGCGGCAACCTGACCGGTAAAAATCGCCAGCGGAAAATTCCAGGGCGAGATGCAGCTGATGATGCCACGGGGCTTGCTCTCCGGATGTTTCTCCGCTTCCTTGGCATAATAGCGCAGGAAGTCGACCGCCTCGCGCAGTTCCGCGATCGTATCGAACTGGGTCTTGCCCGCTTCGCGCGCCAGCAATGCGAAAATTTCGCCATGATGGTGTTCGTAAAGATCGGCGGCCCGGCGCAGGATCGCGGCCCGCTCGGACACCGGAGCATCCCAGGACCGGGCGTCTTCTATGGCCTGTAGCGCCTGGCTCTCGTCCGCCTCGATCACTTCGCCGACCTGACTGTCCACGCGCGCCGGATTGAATATCTTGCGGGTGGTTCCGCTGGTGACCGGCCGAACGGTGATCGGCGAGGAACGCCACAGCTTCTCGGCAAATGGCGCCCGCTCTCCGACATATTCGTTCATGTCGGTGCGATTGGCCAGATCCCAGCCGCGCGAGTTGACCCGTTCCGGCTGGTAGAGATCGACCGGCTTGATGATTTTCGACCGGCTGGCCTGCTGATCGGCTTTCAGCGTCGCGAAAGGATCGGTGGCGATCATTTCGGCCGCCACCGCATGGTTGGCCAACTGGTTGACGAAGGACGAGTTCGCGCCATTCTCCAGCAACCGCCGCACGAGATAGGCGAGCAGTTCGCGATGCTTGCCGACAGGCGCATAGATTCGCGACCGCACTTTTTCATTGCGCAGCAGCGCATCGTGCAAGGTTTCGCCCATACCGTGAAGCCTCTGGAATTCGAAATTCTGCTGGTTCCCTGCCATTTCGAGAATGGCGGCGACGCTGTGCGCATTATGCGTGGCAAATTGCGGGTAGATCCGGTCGGTCATTTTCAGCAGCTGCGACGCGCAGCAAATATAGCTGATATCGGTCGCCGACTTGGTCGTGAACACCGGAAAATCGGGGACACCGTCCATCTGCGCACGTTTGATCTCGCTGTCCCAATAGGCGCCCTTGACCAGGCGAACCATGATCTTGCGGTCCAGCTGCGTCGCCAGCGAATAGAGCCAGTCGATCACAAAGCTGGCGCGCTTGCCAAAAGCCTGGACGACAACGCCGAAGCCGTCCCAGCCGGTCAGGCGCGGATCGCTGAGCACCATCTCGATCATGTCGAGCGATATGCCCAGACGATAGGCTTCCTCGGCGTCGATATTCAGACCGATATTGGCATCGCGCGCGGCCCGCGCCAGTTCACCCACGCGTTCGGCAAGTTCGGGCACCGCCTTGGCCTGCTGGCTCATCTCGTAGCGCGGATAGAGCGCCGACAATTTGATCGACAGCCCCGGGTTTTCCCGCAAGTCATCGGAAATGGCGACCTTGGCTATTTCCTCGATCGCGTCGGCATAGGCGGCGAAATATTCATCCGCGCCTTCCTGCGTGATCGCGGCCTCTCCCAACATGTCATAGGAATAGGTGGCGCCCTTCGCTTTCCACTTCTCCGCCCGCTTCAAGGCGAGCTTCATATCCTCGCCAAGGACGAACTGATTACCGAGTTCCTTCATCGCCTGGCGCACCGCCACCCGGATCACCGGTTCGCCCAGGCGCTTGATCGCACCGCGCAGGGCGTCGAGCGGCCCGCGGCTTTCCGGCTTGTTGATCACGCTGCGCGTCATCTCCAGCGCATAGGTCGACGCATTGACCAGCGAGCTTTCCGACTGGCCGATATGCTCGCGCCAGTTGGAGGGCCCGATCTTGTCCTCGATCAGCGCGTCGATCGTCTGGTTGTCCGGCACGCGCAACAGCGCCTCGGCCAAGGTCATCAGCGCCAGACCTTCGTCGGTCGACAGCCCATATTCGCCGAGAAAACTTTCCGTCAACGTCGGCCCCGAGGCGCTCCGCACATCGCGGACAACCTGGATCGCCCGCTCCTGAATCCGCTTGCGGGTCGGCTCGTCCGGCGCATAGTTGGAAATCAGATAATCCAGGATCTCATCTTCATCACTGCGGTGATGCGTGCGGATTTTTTCCCGGTAGTCCATCAGGGTGTTCATGGGGCAACGGCTTCCTAATAATTGTGGCGACATATTTTCGATTGGGGGAACAATGTCATTGTGAGGCCGGACAGCGAACGATCATATGATCGTGTTGATCGGTTCGGCCGGGTGGCACCGAATATCTCACTTCCGGTTGCAAACGCAACCTTTGTCAATTGACCGAGGCAAATTTGGTCAATTGGGGCGTTACCGCGATGCGAAGATAGAGAGGCATTGCTCGCTGTCTCTCTGGGCCTTTGCGACTTCGTGCCTTCGTGCGAACTCAATCAATATGCGTCGCGCTGGAAACTTTACAGAAAAGCCCGGTTTTATTTTCCGTGACTTTTGCCCGAATACCTCAGGTTTCCGGGACTTTTGAACCAGCAACGGCGCGCCGAGTGTGACCTTTCGATTTTGGCCGACAATCGCTCCCCTTCAATTCCAGGGGCGTGCGGAGGGGGCTTCGTCATCTCCAGATTGTCAAAGAGCGCGGCCCAAGCTTGTCGCAGGACCGCGGAACAGGATAGGCCATGGCAGTGGGTGTAGGAAAGCGGTTTTGCGAGATCGCCCTGAACATGTTGCGCCTTCTCCCACGAGGGAGAAGGATAGGAGATCTTGGCGCCAAGGCGTCAGCGGAGGCGGCTAGATGCAGTTAGCTGAGGATGTTCTGATCTCCGGTCGCTGTGCCCTCACCGTCCGACTCACCCTTACCCGGCTTCGTCCAGGCCGCAAGCTGCCGATTCTGAGCGCCCTGCGTCGTTCGGTTCGAGGTCAAAATCGCCGCGTTATCGCTTTCATTTTTTCAATGGGCCCGCGCGAAGCCGCGAAGCCGCGAAGGTTGGAAAACAGCGCGCAATCGCTTCGCGACTTCGCGGTTTCGCGCGATTCCGGCCGTTGCCAAGCCGGGTCACATGACGGGAAACGTTCGGAGAATGTTTCTGACCGGCTCAATCTTGAAAATGTCGCTCGTCCGACATGGCAAGAACAGCCCCATCAAATGGTCAGGACACCACGCCTTCCACCACCGATTTCGCATTGTCGACGCGAATGGCCGCACCATTGATGAACTTGCTTTCATCGGAGGCCAGGAAAAGCACGGTATTGGCAATATCATCCGGTTCGCCGAGCGCACTCGGTGCCGGGCCTTCGCTGGAAGGGCGGAGATCGTCACGGCCCATGACCTTGGGGCCGATGGCCTCGACCATCGGCGTCAATATGCCGGCGGGATGGACGCTGTTGCAGCGGATGTTATATTTATTGTTGGCGCAGTGAACGGCGACGCTGCGGGTCAGGCTTTCGATCGCGCCTTTGGCCATCGAATAGGCGACGACGATCGGCTCGCCGATGATCGAAGCGATCGAGCACATGTTGATGATCGTCCCGCCACCCGAAGCCTTCATCGCCGGCACGGCATATTTGCAGCCATAAAAGGCGCCGTCGGCGCTGACCGCCATGACGAAGCGATATTCCTCGGTGGTTTGCGTCTCGATCGTGCCGGGTTCGACCACGCCGGCATTATTCACCAATATGTCGAGTCTGCCATGGCGCGAAACGACATCGGCGATCAGGTCTTCCCAGCCCTGCTCGTCGCGGACGTCCTGCAGCTGGAATTCCGCCGCATCACCGATTTCTACGGCAACGCGCTGACCATTTTCCTCGTCCATGTCGGTGAGGATGACCGTTGCGCCCTCCCGCGCGAATATCCGGGCATCGGCTTCACCCAATCCCTTGGCCGCGCCTGTTATTATTGCCACTTTGCCTTGCAGTCTGCCCATGCTTTATCTCCTCAACGATCATTGCGGTGAAGGCTAGGGCCAGAGTCAAATTATAACGACTGGCAAAATTAGGAGATATCAGGAATGTACAGTTTGGAGCAGCTTTCGGCACGCGAGGAAATCCGCGATATCCTGCACCGCTATTGCAAGGGGATCGATCGCCGCGACTGGCCGCTGGTCCGCTCCTGCTTCGCCGATGACCATGTCCACAAACATGGCGATTATGAAGGGCCGCCGGACGAGTTCATCGGCTTTGCCAGCCAGACGCTGGAAAATATCCCGGGCACCCACCACTCGATCTCCAATGTCCATATCGACCTGTCGGATGACGGCAACAGCGCCACCAGCGAGGCCAATTTCGTCGCCTATCACTATATCGAGGCGGGCAACCCCGACTTCGCTGCCTGCCAGACCCATGGCAAGGCCACCGACTGGATCGTCGCCGGCCGCTATTGCGACAGGCTGGAAAAACGCGACGGCGCCTGGATCATCGTCAAGCGCGAAGCCTTCCACGACTGGGAACGATCCGAAGAAGCCAGCAGTTCGGCAGTAACCGTCGGCAATCATGCGGGAGGCAGCTAGACGTTCCGGGCGGATTGCCGCAGAGATGGCGTTCCTTGGCACCACGAGGAGGCGCCATGACCAGCCTTAACCGTCCGGAAATATTGCACGCCTTTCAGAATTCGACGGCGCGACGCGGCTTCCGCGTCAGTCCTCGATACGTTGCAGGTTGATCCTGGCATTGCTACCCACTGCGCGGTCCTTAAGATAAAGCCGGTCGCCAACCAATCGCCAGCCAAAGATGATGTCACTGTCTTTGAAGAATATCTGCTTTTCGTTCACGGCGAATTCTTCCGTCTCGCTCTCTTCCACGCCACGGGGCGGCTTGACGCGCTCGGTTTGAACATAGCCTTCGTCATCCTCCTCCGTCTCGAAGGTCATGATATTCCCTTTGAAAACATCGACAAACCCCGTCGCGCGGACAACTTTCCAACGGCCTGAGATTGCCCTGTGCCGGATATTTTCAGGTAGCTCGCCGGAATAGCCGGCATAATAAGCGGCTTCGGCGCGCATATTGCCAACGAGCTTGAGTTCGGAATCCAGGCTGGCCAGCGAAGCGTTCTTCAGCCTGTTTTCGAGATCCGAAAGGATGCTGAAGGCCCGTTTCGGGTCATTGTCGATATGATAGGCCGTGGTGGCGCTCTGCATATGCAGAAACTGGTCAACCAGATTTTGCGACAAACGCAAAGGCGCGCTGGCGACGGCACCCGGCGGCGCTACAGTCAACTGGTCGGTCCCGGCCTTGCCCGATTGTGCCTCGGCGTAACTGAGCGAGACATTCATGAGCCATCCGTCCTCGTCAATGGCGGCCACTGGCAAGTTTGCGCGTTCGCTAGACTTGCCAAGCGTGACATAAATACCGCCGCCATTATTGCTGAGGAACACCGTGGGAATTGTCACGGCGATTGCCCCGTCCCTTCCGCTTGTCATCAGGCTATCGGGTACGCCGAAAACACCCGTTGCGGCCCAACCATTAGCGGGCACGATTGTCAGTTTCAAATCATGGGCGAGCTCTCCGCCCATCAATTCGAATTGTCTGGAAAAGACATCTTCGACAGCGGCTTGATCCTCGATAAAGAACAGATTCCCACCCCGCACGCTCGACAATTTTGTCGCGAGACTGTCGTCGAATATAACGCCGACGCCGATCGTTGTAAGGCCGACGTCGCGCTGCGAGGCGGCAATTGCCATGCCCATGAAGCCTTCTGCAGACGTATCACCAACATTGGCGTTTTCATCGGTGAACAGCATCACACGGGTCGAACCGGGGAACCCTTTCTGGCTATCAAACGCCGTATCATAGCCAACTTTGAGGCCCGCTTCCATATTGGTGGAGCCAGCGCTTTCGATCGCGTTGACCTTGGACAAGATGGCACGGCGATTTTGCTTCAACTTGGTGGGATTCATCCATACATGCGATTCATCGCCGTAAAGGACAATGGAGAGCTGGTCGTCGTCCTGCATCTGGCTGACAATCCGGCGCAAACTCTGCCGGACAAGCTCGAGCGGTTCACCCCACATCGATCCCGATTTGTCAACGACAGCGACCAGATTGAGCGGCGGGCGCTTGTAGAGAGCTTCATCGATATTGGTCGCAAAGCCAAGCCCGACAAATAGCTTGTCAGCGGGGCGTCCGGGCAAAGATGCGGGCATGGCTTCCGTTACCAGACAGAACATCTGTTCACATTTCTGAGTGCTGGGAAGAGTCAGATCATGCTCGCCCATCAGCCCCTCAATGGTCAGCATTTCCGGTCGGGGCATCCCGTCTTCAGCCGCTTTTCGAAATCGGCGGGCATCCTGAGCTCCGCCTTGGCGAGCGGATGTCACGACTATGACGTTATAATCGTCCTCTTCCTGCAGGACTTGAGCCTGTGGTCTCTCGGGGAGGATAGCGCACGATGCGATGACGAACCATGTTGCGAATTTACTGAAGCTATCCATCAATCCCCTCCTGACAAAGCAGTTCTTGCCAGCATCTTGCCATGCGCTCGGGGAATCGCAAGTTTTTAGGATCATCGATCCGAAATAGTATATCCTTAGCTACTGCTCGGCCTTGCCGACCATGTCGGCGCAAAAGTCGACTTTTCTATCCACCAACTGACATCTACTGTGAAAAATCTCCCTAGCGCTCTGCGCGCCCGCATTTTTGACAAATTGACGATCGACTGGCAATATCCGGGCGCCTGGAGCTTTTCAGGGGTATGTGATGAACCGACAGGACCTCATCAGCGCCGTTGCCGAAGCAAGCGGCCTGAGCAAGACAGACGCAGCCAAAGCGGTCGACGCGATTTTCGATGCGATTGCGGGTACATTGAGCCGGGGCGGAGATGTCCGTCTCGCCGGATTTGGCACATTCTCCACATCCAGACGCAAGGCATCGACCGGCAGAAACCCCCGCACCGGGGAACCGATGCAATTAGCACCCTCGACCAGTGCAAAATTCAAGGCCGGGAAGGGTCTGAAAGAAGCCATCAACAACCGCCGCGGCGGCGATGATGGCTGGATTGGCCCCAAATTCAGATAATGCAATCGGCTGGCACCGCATATGACACCTGAAAAACGACTGGAAAATCTGCGCAAGGAACAGGATGCCTATTCCGCCAAGGTCAGCGAAACCAGCCGCTATATCGGCTATGGCCTTGTCGCGGCAGCCTTCAGCCTGTTGTCGCGGGCCACGGAATTCAGCAAGGGCATGGAAGCCTTCGCCGACAATCTTTTGGTCTGGGCAGCAATCTGCGGGTGTATCGCCGTGTCGCTCGATTATCTCCAGATGTTGATGGGATGGCTGGCAGCGAGCCAAGCGGCAAATAACGGCACCGAATATAAGCAGACGAAACGCGGCAAGCAATTTCAAGCCGTTCTCAATTTCTCATTTTACGGCAAGCAGGTTGTTGCGATCAGCGGTGTGCTGTTTTTGTTGACTGCTATCGGCAGCCGCGTTTCCTTTCCCGCGATCGCCGGCTGAAACTTTCTTTTTCGCACCGCAGGCTCTCGTAACAGAAGCCCGTCGCTCCCGCCGATACTAGACCAGCAGATAGCCGCCATCGACGGTGATAATCTCCCCGGTCATGAACGCCCCGGCATTGCTTGCCAGCAAGAGCGCCGGCCCCATGATATCCTCGTCGTGGCCCCAGCGGTGTAGCGGGATCATTGCAATTTCCTGCTCATATTGCTCTTTATCCTGCTCGACCAGGCTGGTCATTTTGGAATGGAAGCGTCCCGGCGCGATGGCGTTCACCCGGATATGATCGTCGGCCAGCAGGCTGGCAAGATTGCGGGTGAGCTGGTGGATCGCCGCTTTGGACGTGCCATAGCTGATGCCACTCCCCGCGCTGCCGAGAATACCGGCGATCGAGCCGATGTTGATGACGGAGGCGCTGTTCTGCGCCGTCGCATTGGCTTTCAGCAAAGGCAGAAGCTGCTGGGTCAGGAAAAATGGCGTCTTCACGTTGAGGTCCATGACCTTGTCCCAGCCGATTTCGGGAAACTCTTCGACCGACGCCATCCAGCCGGTGCCGGCGTTGTTGACCAGCACGTCGATATGATCTTCCCGCTTCGCCAGTGCCTTGGCAAAGGCTGCGATTTCTTCTCCGCTGCTCATATCACCGGGGAGCGCTACGCATTCGCCGCTATCGCTCAGACCGGACAATTCTTTGGCGGTCGCGTCACATTCTTCGGGTTTGCGAGCGGTGATATAGACCCGCTTGGCGCCAGCTTCCAGAAAGGCGCGTGCCATGGCTTTTCCCAGACCCCTGGAGCCTCCGGTGATAACGCAGACTTTGTCGTGCATCGAAAACAGATTATTTTGCATCGGAAAACTTCCTTCAGAGTGGGTGCGGATTCATGGGTACGCTACACGCAAACTCTGTCAGTTGTCAGGAAGTTTCGGATAAATATCGCAGCAAAATCTACTGCGCTGGCAGACCGGCCTCGCCCCACCTAGCTTGCTGGATAACCAAAAAAACGCCCGGAGTCAGAATGTGCGACCGGGCGTCTTTAACTGAGCAAAATGCGTTCGGCTTAGCCGACGATTTCGTCTTCGTTGAAGAAATAGGCGATTTCGATCGCGGCATTTTCTTCGCTGTCCGAACCATGGACCGTATTCGCTTCGAGGCTTTCGGCCAGTTCCTTGCGGATCGTGCCCGGAGCGGCGTCGGCAGGGTTGGTCGCGCCCATGATGTCGCGGTTCGCCTGCATCGCATTTTCGCCTTCAAGAACCTGAACGACGCAAGGGCCGCTGATCATGAAATCGACCAGTTCGCCGAAGAAAGGACGATCCTTGTGAACCGCGTAAAAGCCTTCGGCCTGTTCGCGGGTCATGTGGATGCGCTTGGAAGCGACGACGCGTAGGCCTGCTTCTTCCAGCATCTTGGTAACAGCACCGGTGATGTTGCGACGGGTAGCGTCGGGTTTAATGATCGAGAATGTCCGTGTCACGGCCATGATAAAGCTCCATAAATGTAGGGATAGTCAAAAGTTGCGCCGCCCTTAGCCGCTGCACTGCACCATGGCAAGTTTTCGATGATCGTCTGACCGTCCTGGTCGGCAGTTTCGCGGAAATCAGGGGCCTTCGACCCAGCGCCCGCCATCCTGTTTCCAGTAGCGCGGGGTCACATCATCCTTGGCCGCCAAGTCCCGCCAGGCGTTTCGCGCGTTGTCGATTTGTTCGGCTGTAAACAGGAAGAAAGCGCGCTCGAATGCCAGCGCCTCTTCCCGCCACAAGCCATCCGACAGGATGATATAGGAGGCACCGTTTGCCGCATCGCATTGCTCTGAAATCAGGATCGGCTGATCGGCCTGCCGCTCGGACCCTGCAAAATCGTGGGCCAGGAAGCTGGCCGGATCATCGCTCCACAATGCATTGCCCAGTGCCACGCACCGGGCCTCGTCTTGCGACACAAGGAGAACCCTTTTGCCTGCTTCCAGAGACTTGCCCGCCAGCATGGGCACCAGCTTGTCCGCCGGGTCGCGGGTCAGGTGATAGAAATCAACCCGCACCCGCTACGCTTTCCCACAAGAATTCAGCGTCATTGAAACGCGATCAATCTTCGAAATTGTCGGCAACATATTGGTTGAGCAGGCGCACGCCATAGCCGGTCGCGCCCTTGTCCCAGACCGGACCGGGCTTGTCCGCCCAGACCATACCGGCGATATCGAGATGCGCCCATTTCACACCGTCCTTGACGAAGCGCTTGAGGAATTGCGCCGCGGTAATCGACCCTGCCCCGCGCGGACCGACATTCTTCATGTCGGCAATCGGCGAGTTGATCAGCTTGTCATAAGCCGGACCAACGGGCAGACGCCACAGCGGATCACCGGAATCCTTGCCCGCATCGATCAGGTCGTCGGCAAGATCGTCATCGTTGCTGAAGCAACCGGCATGTTCGTTGCCCAGCGCGATAATCATCGCACCGGTCAGGGTCGCCAGATCGATCAGCACTTCCGGTTTGAATGTTTCCTGCGTCCAGTGCATCGCGTCGCACAATACCAGCCGTCCTTCGGCATCGGTGTTGATCACCTCGATGGTCTGGCCGTTCATGCTGGTCACGACATCGCCAGGGCGCTGCGCTTTGCCATCCGGCATATTCTCGACCAGCCCGCAAACGCCGACAACATGCGCCTTGGCCTTGCGCCCAGCGAGCGCCTTCATCGTTCCGGCCACGGCACCAGCGCCGCCCATATCCCATTTCATCTCTTCCATGCCGGCACCCGGTTTGAGCGAAATGCCGCCGGTGTCGAACGTGACACCCTTGCCGACCAGAGCAAGCGGGGTCTTCTGCTCCCCATCGGTACCGTCCCAGCGCATCGCCAGCAGCCGCGGCGGCCGTTCGGACCCCTGCGACACGCCGAGCAATGCACCCATGCCGAGTTTTTCCATCTCGTCCCAGCCGAGCACGGTGAATTCGACGCCGAGTTCCTTCAGTTCTTCGCAACGGGCGACGAAGCTTTCGGGGTAGATAGCGTTGGCCGGTTCGGCGACCAGTTCGCGGGTCAGGGCAACACCGTCAGCAACCGCGGACAAGTCCGTCCAGGCTTTTGCGGTCTCCAGATCCTGGTCGAGCACGGTGATTGTCTGCAGCGTAACCTTCTGCTTTTCCGGCATGGTCGTCCGGTATTTGTCGTGCCGCCAGCTGCGTAATTTCGCGCCGAAGAGCAATTTCGCCAGCCGCTCGTCGTCGAGACCCGATGGTTCGATGACCGCGTGTTTCGCGCCGGATGCCAGGATTTTGGCGATGGCCGAACCACCCGCTGATTCTGCATTATTCGCCTTACCCTTGCCCAATCCGGTCAAGATGATCCGCTTGACCGCACCTGCCTCGGTAACGAAAATTTCGAAAACTTCACCCAGCTTGCCGGAAAACCGGGCGGCTTTTGCCCCCGCCTTGACGATATTTGCTTGTTCGAGCTTGAGCTCGAAATCGTCCAGTCCATTCTCGGCGATGGTAAAAATTATTGCATCAGCGTCTGCGGGCCGCTCTGTGGCAAAGGTGAAATTCATTAGAAAACTGTCCCTATTTTTCTGTTTTGAGGAGTGAAAAGCCTTATTGGCTTACTCGTCGATCCGACTCATTTATGGCCGGGCCGGCATTTATCCTGTCGTGAGCCGTTGCTGCACCGTCTTGGTTTTCCGGTCAAGCATCTGTTCATCAGAATCTGGCAAAGAAAATTTGCAGACTGGGCAATCTGGTGCAATAGGCGTTCGGAAGGTGGACAGTGCGATATTCAATGCCGTCCGAAATGGGGCTAAAAGTAGGTTGAGCCAGTCGATGAAATCTTCACTCGCCCTTTTCACCTTGGGTCTCGCCGCTGTCACTCCGGCTGCGGCCATGGGCCAGTCGCAAGACGACGACACCGTCTCCTCTGATCAGCAAGCCGACGAGATCGAATTCAGCGCCGACAGTATCGATTATGATTTCGAAAATGACTTCGTCACGGCAAAGGGCAATGTCTTGCTCAATCGCGACGGATATCAGTTGCGCGCTGATCAGGTCTTGTGGAACCGCAAAACCGGCGCTGTCGTGGCAGAAGGCAATATCAAGTCCGTCAGTCCCGATGGTGACGTCGCCTATGGTGATCGCATTGAGCTGACCGACAGTCTGCGCGACGGTGCTGTCGACAATCTTCTGCTCGTTCTGGAAGATGGCAGCCGCCTCGCGGCCCGTCGCAGCGAACGGTTTACCGACGGCTCGCTCGCGCTGCACAATGCCGCCTACACCGCCTGCGCGGTCTCGACCGAAGACGGATGTCCGAAAAATCCGAGCTGGGAGATCAAGGCGGTCAAGGTCATCTACGACCCGGTCAAGAAACGCGTCAAATATGATGGCGCACGGATCGAGATTTTCGGACTGCCGGTCATTCCCCTGCCCGGTCTCTCCCATCCGGTAAGCGACGAGAACCGCAGCGGCATTCTGGTGCCGGACATCAAGTTCGACACGGTGAATGGAATGGGTATCACCATCCCCTATTATTTCAGCATCGCACCCAACCAAGATGCAACGGTTACCGCACAGGTGTTTACCGACGTCGCCCCGCTAGTCAGCGGCACGTTTCGCAGCCTCGACGACAAGGGCGCATTCCAGCTGACCGGCTATGCG
The DNA here is from genome assembly GCF_002776575.1 of Sphingorhabdus sp. YGSMI21. Classification (GTDB taxonomy): domain Bacteria; phylum Pseudomonadota; class Alphaproteobacteria; order Sphingomonadales; family Sphingomonadaceae; genus Parasphingorhabdus. Next base: position 3,790,522 of record NZ_CP022548.1, read on the forward strand.
ACTTACGGTTCCCGTATTCCGACCGGTGCCACCCAGCTCATTCCCGATTCCGAAAAGGATTTCCGCGGCTATTTTGCCACGAGCGGCCGGTTCCGGCTTGATGACAAGTGGACGATTTCGCAATCGGCCCGCATCGTGTCCGACCGCACCTTTTTGCGGCGCTATGACATCAGCGATGACGACAGTCTTCGCTCCACCATCAATGTCGAGCGGATCAGCGACAGCAGCTATTTCTCTCTTGCCGGCTGGGCGTTCCAGACGTTGCGGGTGAATGATCCGCAAAACCGTGTGCCGGTTGCGCTGCCGGTGCTGGACTATCGCAAGCGGTTCGATGATCCGGTTCTCGGCGGTCGGCTCGAGGTACAGGCCAATAGTCTGGCAATCGGGCGCAGCGAGGGACAGGACACGCAGCGCGCATTCGGCTCTGCCCGCTGGGACATGCGAAAGCTGACCGACTGGGGGCAGGAAATCACCCTGACCGGACTGGTCCGCGGCGATGTCTATCATAGCGACGACAATGCGCTCAACGACACGGACATCTATCGCGGCCAGAGCGGCTGGCAGACCCGCGCCATCGCCACGGCGTCGATTGATGTGAAATGGCCGCTGATCGGCGAGGCCTTTGGCGGTACCCAGACGATCACCCCGCGTTTCCAGATTGTCGCAACACCCGCTCTGGCCAATCTTTCGGTTCCGAACGAGGATTCCCGCGCCGTGGATCTGGAAGACACCAATCTTTTTTCTCTCAACCGCTTCCCCGGCTATGATCGCTATGAAGACAATGTCCGCGCGACCTACGGGATGGAATGGGAAATCAATCGTCCCAATCTGCAGGTCAATATGGTCGTCGGCCAGAGCTATCGACTGGAAAACAACAATAATATCGTGCCCGAAGGCACCGGCCTGTCAGACCGTTTTTCCGATATCGTCGGTCGCACCAACGTCCGGTTCAAGGATATCGTCAAGTTCACCCATCGTTTCCGGCTCGACAAGGATAATCTGGCGGTACGGCGGAACGAGATCGATGCAACCATCGGTTCGAAAGAAACCTATGCCCAGGTCGGTTATCTGCGCCTGAACCGCAATATCGGATTGGATCTGGAAGATCTGCGCGACCGCGAGGAAGTGCGCGCTGGCGGACGTTATCAGATCGACAATTACTGGTCCGTATTCGGGTCGGCGATTATCGACCTGACCGATCGGAGCGAAGATCCGATCTCTGTGGCCGATGGTTTTGCTCCCGTGCGACACCGTCTCGGAATCGCTTATGACGACGGCTGCCTCTCTATGGGCGTAACCTGGCGCTATGATTATGAAGACACCGGTGACGCGCGTAGTGGCAGCACCTTCCTGTTCCGGCTGGCCTTGCGCAATCTGGGCGTGTAAAGGTCATCCAAACAGGTCGGCCCACTCATATTGGGTTCAGCAGATAATTGGTATTTGCTTCGTAAAATTTACTCTGTGTAGTTGAGAAGAAACAAAATATGAATGTATTGAGCACGAAAATCCAGGGCTTCAAGAGCAAGGCTATCCTGATCACGGCGCTTGCCATTGCGGGTGCCTCCCCCTCGGTCAGCCAGACCGTTGCGGATACGTCGCTGCCGCAGACCGGACTGGATATTCCCGACGAGCTGACAATATTCGGCAATAATGATCCGAACGTCCGTCGCGCGACAGCGATCGTCAACGGAGACATCATTACCGGCACCGACGTCGGCCATCGTCTTGCCCTGATCGTCGCTGCCAATGGCGGCGAGGTCTCGGACGAAGAGAAACAGCGCCTGCGGCTCCAGATATTGCGCAATCTGATCGATGAAACGCTGCAGATCCAGGAAGCCGAAGCCAATGAAATCGTCATAGCGCCGGAGGAAGTCGAAGCCACGTTCCGTCAGGTTGCACAGCAGAATTTCAAACAGGATCTCGACGCATTCGACCAATATTTGCGATCGCAGGGATCGTCCGCCGACACGCTGAAGCGCCAGATCAAGGGCGAGCTGGCCTGGAGCCGGCTGCTCCGCCGCAATATCCAGCCGTTCATCAATGTCGGCGATGAAGAGGTCAACGCCATCATCGAACGATTGAACGCCTCAAAGGGCACCACCGAATATCGTATCGGTGAAATCTACATGTCGGCCAATCAGGAAAACGCCGAACAGGTGGCAGCAAATATGGTGAAGATACTGGAGCAGATCCGCGCCGGTGGTTCGTTCGTCGCCTATGCCCGCCAGTTTTCGGAGGCATCCACGGCCGCCACCGGTGGTGATCTGGGCTGGGTCCGGCCCGCACAATTGCCGCAAACCCTCGCGCAGGCAGCCGAACAGATGCAGGTCGGACAAGTCGTCGGTCCCATCGAAGTCCCGGGCGGTTTATCCATCCTCTATCTGATCGATTCGCGCCAGGTGCTCACCGCCGATGCGCGAGACGCTCTGCTCAGCCTCAAACAGCTGGCGATCGACTTCCCGCCGGGCGTCACCGAAGCTCAGGCATCTGCCCGGGCCGCGAAATTTGCGACCGAGACGCAGGCTATCAAGGGTTGCGGTGCAGCCAACGAAGTGGCGGCCAGGCTCGGTGCCAGCGTGGTCGATAATGATCAGGTCCGTCTGCGCGATCTTCCTGCTGCCTTGCAGGGGGCGATCGGACAGTTGCAAATCGGTCAGGCCAGCCAGCCATTCGGCTCGGTCGAAGATGGTGTCCGCGTTCTCATACTCTGTGGCCGCGATGATCCGCAGAGCGCCGCAGCACCATCCTTTGATGCGATCATGTCGCGACTCGAAAATGACCGGATCAACAAACGGGCGCAGATCTATCTGCGCGATCTGAGACGCGACGCCATTATCGAATATAATTGATGGCAGAGCGGAACGCCAAGCCATTTGCCGTTTCCTGCGGAGATCCGGCGGGTGTCGGGCCGGAAATCATCGGCAAGAGCTGGCAGCAGCGGGCGGAAACCGGGCTCAAACCGTTTTTCGCGATCGGCAATATAGCCGACTTTGAAAATCTCGCCGGCGTGCCGGTTCGCAAGATCGAGCAGCCGGTGGAAACCGGCGAGACTTTTGACGAGGCGCTGCCCGTCTTCCATATCCACAACGCCGCCGCCGCGGTTCCCGGAGAGGCGACGCTGGACAGCGCGCAATGTTCCCTGCACGCGCTCGAAATTGCCTGCGGTCTGGCCCGCTCGGGCGATGCCGGTGCGGTGATCACCGCTCCCGTCTCCAAGACCCAGCTTTACAAGATCGGCTTTCGCTATCCCGGCCAGACCGAATTTGTTTCGGAACGCTGCGGAATTGCGCGCGAAAATGCCGTGATGATGCTGGCCGGACCCAGCTTGCGGGTCATTCCGATGACCACCCATATCGCCCTCAGGGACGTGACAGAGCAATTGACCGAGCGGCTGATCCTTGCCCGCGCCCGTGCCGCAGAGAAGGCGATGGTCCGCAATTTCGGCATCGAGAAACCCCGCATCGCGGTAGCGGGCCTCAATCCGCATGCCGGCGAGAGCGGCAATCTCGGTGACGAGGAGCAACGGATCATGCAGCCGGCAATCGATGCACTGCGCAACGACGGCATGGATATCACCGATCCGCTGCCGGCCGACACGATGTTCCACGAGGAAGCCCGAGCGCAATATGATGTCGCGCTGTGCCCCTATCATGACCAGGCCCTGATACCGCTCAAGACCCTGCATTTCTTTGACGGCGTCAATATCACGCTCGGCCTTCCGATCGTCCGTACCTCGCCCGACCATGGCACCGCCTTCAACATTGCCGGCCGGAATATCGCCGACCCGCGCTCGATGATCGCAGCGATCCAGATGGCCGCCACCGCGGTCACCAACCGCCAGATATACGACCATTGAGCCAGCCTGTTGCCCTGCCCCCGCTGCGGGAGGTGATCAAGAAACACGGCCTGACCGCGAGCAAGGCGCTGGGCCAGAATTTCCTGTTCGACATGCAGCTTCTCGACCGGATCGCTGCGGTGCCGGGCAATCTGGACGGCCAGTCCGTCTTTGAAGTCGGCCCCGGTCCCGGCGGCCTGACCCGCGCCCTGTTGCAGGCCGGTGCCCATGTGACCGCTGTGGAGCGGGACGAGCGCTGCCTGCCCGCCCTGTCCGAACTGTCCGGCCATTTCCCGGACAAGCTGACGCTGATCAACGACGATGCGCTCGCACTGGACCATGGCAGCCTGTTCGAGGGTCCGTTCCATATCCTGTCCAACCTGCCCTATAATGTCGGTTCCGCGCTGCTCGTGAAGTGGCTCTCCGCTCCGCAATGGCCACCGCAATGGCAGTCGCTGACCCTGATGTTCCAGCGCGAGGTCGCCGACCGGATCGTCGCCCGGCCCGGCTCGAGCGCCTATGGCCGCCTCTCGATCCTGGCCCAGTGGCGCAGCACGGCCAAGCTCGCCATGACCGTCCACCGCTCGGCCTTCACGCCGCCGCCCAAGGTCATGTCGGCGGTCGTCCATATCACGCCCGCAGCGCAGCCCGAAGGCGTCGATTTCGCCAAGCTGGAAGTCCTGACGCAGACCGCCTTCAGCCAGCGGCGCAAGATGCTGCGGCAAAGCCTGAAGAAGCTGCCCGGCGGCCTCGAAGCGCTCGAACAGGCCGGCATCGACAGCCAGCGCCGGCCCGAGACCCTTGCCGTGTCCGAGTTCGTCGAACTCGCCCGGCTGCTCTCCTAGCCGGCCGCTTTCAGTTTCCGCCGATAGGCGTGCAGCAACGGCTCGGTATAGCCGCTCGGCTGCTCGACACCCTTGAACACCAGATCGCGCGCCGCCTGGAAGGCCAGGCTGGCATCCGGATTGGGAGCCATGGGCCGGTACAGAGGATCGCCCGCATTCTGCCCGTCGACCTTGGCCGCCATCCGCAAAAGAGCGGCATCGACCTGCTCAGGCGAACAGACACCGTGCAGCATCCAGTTGGCCATATGCTGTGAGGAAATCCGCAGCGTCGCGCGGTCTTCCATCAACCCGACATCATTGATGTCGGGAACCTTGGAGCAACCGATGCCCTGATCGATCCAACGCACCACATAGCCCAAAATGCCCTGCGCATTATTGTCCAGCTCATGCTCGATTTCTGCATCCGACCAATTGTGGCCGTCGGCCAACGGAATGGTCAGCAACTTGTCGAGCGGCGCAATGCCGTCCGCCGCGACCTCTTTCTGCCGGTCGAAAACATTGACCCGGTGATAGTGGATCGCGTGCAGCGTCGCCGCCGTCGGGCTGGGCACCCAGGCGGTGTTGGCGCCGGTCATCGGATGGCCGATTTTCTGCTCCATCATGTCGGCCATCATGTCGGGCGCGGCCCACATGCCCTTGCCGATCTGCGCCTTGCCGGACATGCCGCAAGCCAGGCCGATGGCGACGTTGCGCTGTTCATAAGCGGTGATCCAGTCGCTTGTCTTGATGTCGGCCTTGGCGAGCATCGCCCCTGCCTGCATCGAGGTGTGGATTTCGTCGCCGGTCCGGTCGAGGAAGCCGGTGTTGATGAACACGACCCGGTCCTTCACTGCATGGATACAGGCAGCAAGGTTTGCCGACGTGCGGCGTTCTTCGTCCATCACGCCCACCTTAATCGTGTGACGGGCGAGACCGAGCAAATCCTCCACAGCATCGAACAGATCGTTGGTGAAGGCGCATTCTTCCGGCCCGTGCATCTTCGGTTTCACGATATAGATGGAACCGGCGCGGCTGTTGCGCAGTTCGCCGAGCCCTTTGAGATCATGCATCGCGATCAGGCTGGTAAAAACACCGTCAAGCAGGCCTTCCGGCGCTTCCGACCCGTCGGCCAGCAGGACCGCCGGATTGGACATCAGATGCCCGACATTGCGGACAAACATCAGGCTGCGACCCGGCAGGGTGAAGGATTTGCCGTCGAGATCAACATAGTCGCGATCGGGATTGGCCTTGCGCTCGACCGTCTTGCCGCCCTTTTCGAAGGACGCATCGAGATCACCGCGCATCAGACCGAGCCAGTTTGTATAGGCCAGCACCTTGTCCTCGGCGTCGACAGCGGCAACCGAATCTTCCATGTCGATGATCGTGGTCAGCGCCGCTTCCATGAGGACATCGGCGATATGGGCCGGATCATCCTTGCCGATCGGGTGCGCCGGGTCGATGACGATTTCGGCGTGCAGTCCGTTATGCTTGAGCAGCAGCGACTGGCCGTTGCGGCCAACCAGCTGTGAGGGATCCGCCAAGGCGGGCTCGCCACCGGCATAATCGGTCCATGATCCGCTCGACAGCGGAAAGGCTTCGTCGAGAAAGGCTTTTGCCGCCTTGATAACCGCAGCGCCGCGCTCCGGATCATAGCCGCCAGGCTTGGCCGGTGGCGCGTCCAGCGCGTCAGTACCGTAGAAGGCGTCATAGAGACTGCCCCAGCGCGCGTTGGCGGCGTTCAGAACGAAGCGGTCATTGAGCGAAGGCACCACCAGCTGCGGTCCGGCCATGGTCGCGATCTCGGGATCGACATTTTCCGTGGTGATAGAAAAAGCCGCCGGTTCTTCAACCAGATAACCGATGTCTTTCAGAAAGCTTTGATATTCCGCCTGATCAATCGGCTGCCCCTTGTGCTCAACATGCCAGGCATCAATCTGCGCCTGCAGTTTCTCGCGCTTGGCCAAAAGCTCCGCATTGCGCGGCGCGAATTTTCCGAGAAGATCAGCAAACCCGGCCCAGAATTTTTCCCCGTCCACCCCGGTTCCCGGCAAGGCACGGTCATTGACAAAATCGAGCAGTTCCTGCGCGATCTGGATATTGTTCTGGCTGACATATTCGGACATGATTCTTCCTCGTTCAAATGCATTTTCCCGCAGCATAGAAACTACACCGGGGGCGTTCAAATTGTTCCGGGGAGGAATCGCTGCCGTCTATGACGGCTCTTTTTCGCCCTGTAAATGGGATGGGCCGCTGGAGAGACGAAAAAGGATATTCCCGGAGATGAACTTTACAAACTTTACACTGTTATGAAAATTTTTCCTTTTCCTGCGATCTCTTATTAGAAGCCATTGAAAACCAACTGAATTTCCATCCATTTTTTGCCATTGTCGGAATTTCTGACAAAGGAGGGAAAGGACGAACGGGCGAGCTTGATCATGGGACACTCCTTTTGAAACGGCACGGCAAGGCCGCTGCGGACTTCGGATTGCAACAATAACGGTGCCCCGCGCTGTAGGACAGCGTTTTTCCCCTGACAGAGCGACTGGCATGGACTCACGACAAATGCTATCGGTTTCAAATGAAAGCAGATTCCTCCTCCGAGATGACAATATTGGAAAAGGCCAACGACCTGCCGCTTTTGCCGCGCACGCTCGAATGGGCGAAGGTCAACAGCGGCACCACCAATCTCGATGGCCTGGCAACCGTCGCGGGAATGCTCGCGGATGCTTTTTCGGTATTGCCGGGAGAGACCAGTCTGGTCGAACCCGACACGGTCGAGGCGGTGCGCGCAGATGGCTCGGTCGACCGGGTCCAGCGCGGTCGGCATCTGGTCACTTCCGTTCGCCCCGAAGCGCCGGTGCGTCTGCTGCTGACCGGCCATATGGACACGGTCTTTGCGGCGGATCACCCGTTCCAGCATATCGTCGAGCTGGAAAGCGGCATTTTGAACGGCCCGGGCCTTGCCGACATGAAGGGCGGTCTTTCCGTCATGCTCGGCGCGCTGCAATTGCTCGAGCAAAGCGAATATACCAGCCAGATCGGCTATGACGTGATGATCAACAGCGACGAGGAAGTGGGTTCAGGATCTTCGGCAACGCTGATCAGGCGACTGGCCGAGGGTAAGACCGCCGCCCTCACCTACGAACCCGCCCTGCCCGACGGCACTTTGGCCGGCGAACGCGGCGGCAGCGGCAATTTTTCGATCATCTTTACCGGCAAGAGCGCGCATGCCGGGCGCAACCCGGACGAAGGGCGCAACGCGCTGGTCGCGGCAGCGGACATGGCCGTGCGGCTGAAAGCGCTGCACCGCGAGGGTTTGAGCGTCAATCCAGCGAAGATTGATGGTGGCGGGCCGAATAATTCGGTTCCCGATCAGGCCATATTGCGCGTCAACTTCCGGCCCAAGACGCTGGAAAATCAGGCTGTGGCGCAACAGGCTCTGGACCAGATGGTCACAGATATCGCGAAGCTGCACGATCTTGGCGTCCACTGCCACGGCGGCTTTGGCCGCCCGCCCAAGCCGATTGATCCGCAGGCGGAAAAGCTGTTCGGCCTTGTGAAGCAATGCGGCGCAGAGCTGGGTCTGGATATCAGCTGGCGCGGCACCGGCGGCGTATGCGATGGCAATAATATCGCGGCCTGCGGTATCCCGGTGGTGGATACGATGGGCGTGCGCGGCGGGGCGATCCACAGCGCCGACGAATTTCTGATCACGGACAGTCTGGTCGAACGGACACAATTATCGGCGCTGACGATCATGCGGATCGCCGAAAAAGGAGGATTATGAGTTTCCGGATACGCGCGGCGCGGGTCGATGATCTGCAGCATCTCTACGAAATGGCGAAACTGACCGGCGGCGGCTTCACCAACCTGCCGGCCGACCGGGATTCGCTGACCCAGAAACTGGAGCGATCCGAGCGCGCCTATCAGAATGACAGCAACGAACATGGCGATGACCTGTTTGTCATGGTGCTGGAAAATGTCGAGACCGGAGCGGTCCGGGGCACCTCGCAACTGTTCACCAAGGTCGGACAGACCTGGCCCTTCTATTCCTATCGCCTGAGCACCCTGTCGCAGACCAGCAAGGAGCTCGACCGGACGTTCAGCGCCCAAATGCTGAGCCTGGTCACCGATCTGGAAGGGGCGAGCGAAGTCGGCGGTCTGTTCCTCCATCCCGGCGAGCGCGCAGGCGGTCTTGGCATGCTGCTGGCCCGCAGCCGCTATCTGTTCATCAAGGAACATCGCGAGCGCTTCGGTGACAAGATTTTTGCCGAGCTGCGCGGGATCATCGACGAGGCGGGCGGGTCGCCCTTCTGGGACGGTCTTGCCGGCCGTTTCTTTGGCATGAGCTTTCAGGAAGCCGATTATTTCAACGCCATCCACGGCAACCAGTTCATCGCCGACCTGATGCCCAAACACCCGATCTATACGGCCATGCTGAGCGAATCCGCGCGCGCCGCGATCGGTGTGCCCCATCCCAATGGCCGGGCTGCCATGCGGATGCTGGAGAACGAGAATTTCTCCTATGACGGCTATGTCGATATTTTTGACGGCGGCCCGACGATGATCGCGAAGACCAATGATGTGACGAGTATCCGCAACGCAAAATCCGCGAAGATCAGCGCCCTTGGTGAAGGCGAGACGAAAGTGATCATTTCGCACGGTAATCTCGGCGATTTTCAGGCGACCTATGCCATGTTGAGCGAGACTGACGACGGCGTGATGATCGACGAACAGGCCGCCGCCAATATCGACCTCTCGGTCGGTGACGAAATCCGGTATATTCCGCGATGAGCGCGCTGACCGAAATCAATTTCGACGGGATTATCGGTCCCAGTCACAATTATGCCGGACTGAGCCTCGGCAATATTGCCTCCTCGACCAATGCCGGCGCGACCGCCTATCCGCGGGAAGCGGCGCTGCAGGGCATCGCCAAGATGCGGCACAATCTGGAGCTGGGGCTGGCGCAGGGCTTTTTCATCCCGCTAGACCGGCCGAACAGCGGCTGGCTGGAGGCGCTGGGGACAAATGTAGCCGCTGCAGAGCCGCATTTGCGGGCGGTGGCCTTCTCCGCCTCGTCGATGTGGGCGGCCAATGCCGCGACCGTATCCCCCGCACCTGATGCGCCCGACGGCAGATGCCATCTCACCGTGGCCAATCTGCAGACCATGCCGCACCGCAGCCATGAATGGCCGGGCACGCTGGCGCAATTGCAGCTGGCCTTTGCCGATCACAAGCATTTCGCGGTGCACGCGCCCGTGCCATCACCATTTGGCGATGAAGGCGCCGCCAATCATATGCGGCTCTGTTCCGGTCATGACGTGCCGGGCCTCGAGATATTTGTCTATGGCAAGAGCGGCGGCCCCTTCCCCGCCCGCCAGCATATCGAGGCGAGCAAGGCGGTGGCGCGCAAGCACGGGCTGGACGAGCAGCGGGTGATTTTTGCGCAGCAGGCAGAAACGGCTATCGCTGCGGGGGCTTTCCACAATGATGTTGTGGCCGTGGCCAACGAGCGGGTGCTGTTCACGCACGAACAGGCGTTCGAGCAGCCCGATGCGCTGTATGAGGCGATCCGTGCCAAGCTGCCGGAGGCAGAAATCATCATCGTTCCCGCCGACCGGGTCAGCCTGGCCGACGCGATAAAATCCTATCTGTTCAACGCCCAGCTGGTGAGCCTGCCCGACGGCGGCGGCATGGCGCTGATCCTGCCGAGCGAGGCGCGCGAGAATGAAGCCGTCTGGGCCTATCTGACCGACCTGGTGACGGGCAATGGCCCGATCCGGAGGCTCTGTCCGGTCGATGTCCGGCAATCGATGGCCAATGGCGGCGGTCCGGCATGCCTGCGATTGCGGGTGGTTGCCGATCCCGCGACGGTCGATCCGCGCTTCATGGCAACGCCGGAGAAGCTGGATGCGATCGCGCGGGTGGTGAGCGAATATTGGCCGGAATCGATCGATCCCGACCAGTTGCAGGATCCGGCGCTGGCTGATCGTGTCAGGCAGGCCCGAAGCCGTCTGCTCGACGCTTGCCGTCTGGCCGAACTCGAAGGCTGATCTGGCCGCGCGACTGTCGGGTTAACTTACAATTTACCATATTCTGGTGACAGGAACAGCAGTTTTCCGCGCTTGGCACGGCGCTTGCTAAGCAGGGGTCATGTGGAAAAAATTCAGACGGCTGTTCGTTATCAAGACCAAGTTCGAGGCTTTTCTCATCACCTATGCCCTCGCCACCGGCGCGGTGCAGCGCGGCCAGCATTATCTGGTCGAATATCCGGGATGGGGCGGGAAGATGCTGTTTCTGGCGGTGACCGGCGCGGTGTTCATGGCCGGTGCCAAGATGATCGAGGCGATCGACCTCAATCGGACCTACAGTTCCGAATATTGAATGCGCCGGGCAGCACAGCCGTTTTCGCCGGCCCACTGGATCCGGACGATTCTATCTGTCATTGTGAATGAAGTGGAAGGCTTCTGTTGCCCGGTGCCTTCCAAACCGCTGAATTCCCTTCTGTTGCCCGGTGGGTTCAACCGCGCGTAGCTTTCTAACTTATGACCGTGAGGTCAATGGGTTAGGCAGCGATAGCGAGTGCTTCATTATCGTTTGCACTTATAGGTTTTGAGCAATCACGGCATACTCAGGCCGGGTAAAAATAATGCCTTTGAACACCCGTCGATCCTGGTTCGGCCCCATCAGCAAAAGCGTCCTGCATCGCTGCAAATCGCCTGAAATGGTGGAGCCGCCGGGTACTGCCCCCGGGTCCGTAGTGTCTATTACACATCACAATTTATCACCATAGTCCGTCGGAACGGACGCTTCCTATATAGGGAGATAATTCTGAATGAACAGTGCACAGACAAGAAAAAGGGCCAACCAGTCGCCCGGTTGACCCTCCTCTAGTTCCCCAAAGGGAATTCGTGATTACGAACTGGATTACTGGGCGAGAACGCCTTCTTCGGCATCGGCCTTGTCTTCCAGGGCATCAGCCTTGTCTTCCATGGCTTCCGCTTTGTTTTCCAGCGAATCTTCAGCCGACTCGGTCATCGCATTGTCAGCAGCTTCGTCGAGACGGTCTGCTTCCATTTCGGCTTCCTGAGCCTGCACTTCGGTTTCGGTTTCGGCACCGCTGGTGTCTTCCTGTGCACAGGCACTGAGTGCCAAAGCAGCAGTAGAAGCGGTCAAAATCATCAATTTACGCATATTTATCCCTCGTCAATTGGAAGGAGCAAAAAAGGCTCCTCGGGTCCATCAACCCGCCGACCAGTCATTGGTTCCCGTGAATCAAAAAAATATTAAAAAAAAGGGCCAACCGGTTAACCCGGTTGACCCTTCTCTAGTTCCCCAGAGGGAATTTCAGATGCTTCGAGCTTACTCGGCAACAACTTCTTCAGCAGGTGCAGCGGCTTCGTCAGCAGGTGCAGCAGCTTCTTCGGTTACAGGAGCAACTTCTTCAGCAGCCATAACGTCTTCAGCAGGTGCAACTTCTTCGGTAGCAACTTCGTCGGTGACAACAGCATCTTCAGCTGGAGCATTGCAAGCAGACAAAGCGAATACAGCTGCGGATGCAGCCAAAACAGCGAATTTACGCATAATAATTAGTCCCCATATGTCGTTCAAATCGGCTGAGAATCAATCCAGCCGAGCGAGCCTATAGGGTCGAAAATTCCGAATGTATCTCAAAAAATGAAGCCGTTTGTTATAATATTGTAATAAAAAGATTATTATTGATAATCCGCCCTGTTCCGCGGGGTTTCAACGGGCTGCTCGCCGGCACCGGACAGAAAAATCGCCCCTTTCGCGATACACGGCCTGCGCGAGGCGGGCCATGTGGCAAAAGGGGCGATATCGGTAATCGCGAATGTCTATTTCTTCAGGCTGTCCCGGATTTCGGTCAGCAGGTCAATTTCGCTTGGTCCCGGATCGGCGGCTTCTTCTTCAGCCTTCTTCATCACCTTGTTCGCGTAGCGGACGATCATGAAGATGATGAACGCCAGAATGATGAAGTTGATCACCACGGTCAGGAACTGGCCCCAGCCGAGCATCGGCACGCCGGCTTCCTTGAGCGCTGCATAATCGGTCATCGCCCCGGCGTAATCGGCAGGCGGCGAACCGAGCAGAATGAACATTCCCGAGAAATCGGGCATGCCGAACAGGGCGCTGACAACCGGCATGATCACGTCTTCGGTCAATGACGTGGTAATCGTTGCAAAGGCGGCGCCAATGATGACAGCGACCGCCAGATCGAGCACATTGCCCTTCAGAATAAATGCCTTGAACTCGTTTAACATAAAAATTCCCTTCCCGTTTCTAAAGCCGTGTAAATGTATGAAAAATCCAAAATTGTCGAGGGAAGTCGTTGCAAAGGCGACCATTGATACCTATTTTTACAACGTGGTGCGGCGTTTCGCCGTGTGGATGGAGGGTTTTCAAACATGCTGAATAAATTGATCAAAATTCTGGTGGTGCCGGTCGTGGCCCTGTCGCTGAGCGCCTGTGGAATCAACAGCGTGCCGACGGCGGAAGAAAATGCCAAAGCCAAATGGGCTGACGTTGAAAGCACCTATCAGCGCCGCGCCGACCTGATTCCCAATCTCGTCGAGACCGTCAAAGGCTTTGCTACGCAGGAGCAGGACACGCTGACCGCTGTGGTGGAAGCCCGGGCTAAAGCAACCTCGATTCAGCTCAGCGCCGACGATCTCGGCGATGCCGCGAAGGTTCAGGAATTTGCCGCTGCGCAAGGCGCCCTCTCGCAAGGGCTTGGACGTTTGATGGCAACGGTGGAAGCTTATCCCGAGCTCAAATCCAACCAGAATTTCCTAGCGCTGCAAAGCCAGCTCGAAGGCACGGAAAACCGCATCAACGTAGCGCGGCGCGATTATAATGAAGCGGTCCGCGAATATAATACGACGATCCGCACCTTCCCCGATATCATCGGTGCAAAAATCATCCATGGTGCCGAACCGATGGAGCCCTTTGCTGCCACGACAGAAGGCGCCGACGAAGCGCCCTCGGTGGAATTCTAGAGTGGGATGAGCCCGAGGCTCATCTTGCCTCTGTGGGTCATCTTGTCTGCATGCGGCCAGAATGTTGAAAAGGACCAGGAACAGTTAGACCGTGCAGCACCGTCGATGGTGCTCACGGGGCGTGTTGTTGATGACGCGGATTTGTTGACAGAGGAAACTGAAAAGGAGCTGACAGGCATTTTGGCAGATCTGGAACAAACTTCGGGCCCGCAATTTGTGATAGCGACCACGAAATCGCTGAATGGTCTGGAAATCACGGACTATTCCTTAAAGCTGGCACGGGCGTGGGGGATCGGTAACAAGCATCGTGATGATGGTGTTCTGTTGCTCGTGGCACCAAATGAAAGGGAGGTCCGGATCGAAGTGGGTTACGGACTGGAAGCATCCCTGAGCGATCCATTTTGTGCGGAAGTCATCCGTGAAGCCATGCTGCCGGCCTTTTCGGCAGGTCGGATGGAAGAAGGGATTTTGAACGGCGCCGCCAGACTGATCAAGAAAATGCAGCGTGTTCCATCCCTTCCCGCAAATGATAATGCGCCGGAAATACCCGCGCAAAACAGGAAAATCTCATGAATGTGATACGCTGGCTCCTTGCCCTGTCGATCCTACTGTGCGCGCCGATTGTCAACGCCCAGAGCTTTCCCGAACTCACCGGGCGTGTTGTCGATCAGGCAGATTTGCTTGATCCTGCACAGGAAGCAGAGCTCACAGCCCGGCTGGAAGCGCTGGAAAGCCAGTCCAATCGCCAGCTGGTTGTTGCCACGGTCAACAGTCTCGAAGGCTATGATATCGCCGACTATGGCTATCAGCTTGGCCGGATATGGGGCATCGGACAGGATGGAGAAGGCGAAGCGGAAAAGGACAATGGCCTGATCCTGCTGGTCGCGCCCAATGAGCGCAAGGTGCGCGTCGAAGTCGGCTATGGCCTGGAGGGCATCATGACCGACGCCCTGTCGAGCATCATCATCCAGAATGATATCCTGCCCCAGTTCCGTAATGGCGATATGGCCGGCGGCATCATTGCCGGCGTCGACCGGATTTCGAACCAACTGGTGCTGCCGGAGGAAGAAGCGCTCGCGGTGGCGCAGCAGGCCAGTCAGCAAGCCAGCAAAGGCGATGGCGAGAATATGGGCCTTATGGTCTTCTGGATTTTCGTCCTGATTTTCTTCGTCATCATCCCGATGTTCTCCAACCGCGGTGGCAAACGCTATCGGCGTGGTTCCGGCCCGGTCGTTATCTGGGGCGGCGGAGGCGGCTGGGGTGGCGGCAGCGGCTGGGGTGGCGGCAGCGGCGGTTCCGGCTTCGGCGGCGGCGGATTTGGTGGCGGCGGCTTTGGCGGCGGCGGCGGCAGCTTTGGCGGCGGCGGCGCTTCGGGAGGATGGTGATGGCTAAAGTCAATCAGTTCACCCCGGACGACCACAAGATTGTCACGTCCGCAGTCTCGCAGGCCGAGAAAACGACCGATGGCGAAATCGTTACCATCGTGACCGGCGAATCCGACCATTATGGTGATGTCGCATGGGCGATATCCGGTCTGGTGGCGCTGACCGCCCTGCTGGTGATCAGCCTGTTTCCGGAAGTCTATCTCGGCATCATCGACTGGATGGCCGGCGGCTGGAGCGGTATCACCGCCCTGCCCTATTGGGCGCTGTTCATCTTCGCAGCGTTAAAATTTTTTGGTACGCGCCTGATCCTGATCTGGAAGCCGCTGCTTTTCCTGCTCATCCCGCCACCGATCAAGAAATCACGGGTGCGCAAGCGGGCGATATCCCTGTTCCGGGTGTCCACGGATCATCGCACGGTCGGGCGGACCGGCATATTGCTCTATCTGTCGATGCGTGAACATCGCGCGGAAATCGTGGCTGATGAGGCTATTGTCGCCAAGGTGGAACCGGACATCTGGGGCGAAGCGATGGTCGGCATGATCGATCTGGTGCGCGCCGGCACGCCGGGCGAAGGCATGGCCGAAGCGGTCCGCCAGATGGGCATCGTCCTTGCCGAGCATTTTCCGAAAACCGACCAGAATCCCAACGAACTGCCGGACCGGCTGATCGAACTCTGACATTCCCTTCGCCTTGAGCTTGTCGACGGTCGGTTTTTGCGGCAGGCGTGCTTCATCGGGCTCAGCAAGAACGGGATAAATATGTCGGAAAATATCGAAGTCATGTGGGAAGGCCGTTTCATTACGGCCAAGCGCGAAGGCAAGTGGGAATATGTTTCGCGCAGCCGCGGTATCAAGGCGGCGGTCATCCTGGCGATTGACGATGGTCATGTCCTGCTGGTCGAACAATTTCGCGTTCCGCTTGGCAAATATTGCATAGAATTGCCTGCCGGACTTGTCGGCGATCATGACGAGAATGCCGAAGAAGACAGCGCCATTGCGGCGATCCGCGAACTGGAGGAAGAAACCGGCTATCGCGCGGAGACCATGGAGGATTGCGGCGAATATTATTCTTCGCCCGGAATGGTTTCGGAAAGCTTTTCCCTGTTCAGGGCCAGCGGTTTGACCAAGGTCGGTGATGGCGGCGGCGTGGACGGAGAAAATATTGTCGTCCACCGTGTCGCCCTGAGCGGGCTGACGGATTTCATCGAAAACAAACGCAGCGAAGGCGCCGGTATCGACGTCAAGCTGCTGATGTTTCTACAGCTGGCTTGAATATTTCGGCATTGCTCCCTGCGCAGGCAGGTAGCGGCTAGCGGAAATTATCGGCGTAAGCCTGTATTTTCAGCGTCTTGTGCGGCGTGGGAATGACCGCATAGGCAATTGCATGCTTGTCGGCATAGGCCTTGGCCGCGTCGCAGCTGTCAAAAGTCAGCTTTACCTGCCGCTGGGTATCGCCGGATCCAGCCCAACCGGTCAGCGGATCAGGCTTGCGCGGTTCCGCCGGCTCGAATTCCAGCACCCATTTGTCGGTCAGCGCCCTGCCCGACTGCATGGCGTTTCTGGGGATCTGATAAATTCTTGCAGCCATAATCTGTTCCTGTCTTGCACCGGCTCAATAGGCGCGGGAAATGGCAAATTCAACTGCTTCGGTCATCGCGTCCTTCGCTTTGCCCGCAGCGAATATACCGAGTGCGTCAATTGCCCGCTGACCATAGTGGCGGGCCCGCGACATCGTGTCGTCCATGGCTCCGGTTGCGTGGATCAACGCAGTCGCCCGGGCGAGATCGTCATCGGACGATTTATGCCCAATGATCGCGTCTTTCCAGAATTTGCGCTCCTCGTCATTGCCGCGGGCATAGGCCAGTATGACCGGCAGCGTCACCTTGCCTTCGCGGAAATCGTCGCCGGCATCCTTGCCCATGGTTTCGCGATCGGATGAATAGTCGATCGCGTCATCGACCAGCTGAAAGGCTATGCCCAGATTGCGGCCATAGCTGTCCAGCGCCAGTTCGACTTCGTCGTCGCATTCCGCGACCACGGCGGAAATCCGGCTGGCCGCTGCGAACAGGGCAGCTGTCTTGGCGCCAATGATATCGAGATAGCGGTCTTCATTGGTTTCGATCTTGCGCTGCGCGGTCAACTGGTTGACTTCGCCTTCGGCGATGACAGCAGAAGCATTGGACAATATCTTCAGCACTTTGAGCGAGCCGTCCTCGACCATCAGCTCGAACGAGCGGCTGAACAGGAAGTCACCGACCAGAACGGTCGCTGGATTACCAAAAATGAGATTAGCGGCGGTTTTTCCGCGCCGCATGTCGGAGCCGTCGACCACATCATCATGCAACAGGGTCGCGGTGTGAATGAACTCGACCGCTGCCGCGAGCTTGAAATGGCGGTCTCCAGGATAGCCAATCAGCTTCGCCGCGGCCAGCGTCAGCATAGGACGCATCCGCTTGCCGCCGCCTGCGATCAGATGGCCGGCCAGTTCGGGGATCAGCGGTATTTCGGACTGCATCCGGTCCAGAATCACGCTGTTGACCTGGTTCATGTCGCTGGCGACCAGTGACATGATGGGTTCTAGTGAAGGCGCGTTATCCCGCCCGATATGATGGACCGTTGCTGACATGTTGCACCGGATGTGGCAATTCACTAGGGATAAGGCAAGTGAAATCAGGCCATATTCGGTTGCGTCCCGTGCATGAGACGGCGAAATCGAAACAGGCGGAAACGGGGCAGCGCAAAATGGATGAAAAGCTTAAGCAATATCGCGAAAGCATCAACAATATCGATGCCGCGCTGGTGTTCATGCTTGCCGAACGGTTCAAGGTAACCCAGGCGGTCGGCGAATATAAGGCCAAGAACCAGCTGCCTCCCGCCGACGGCGCGCGCGAAAAGGAACAGATCGCCCGCCTGCGTCAGCTCGCCAGCGACGCCAATCTCGACCCCGAATTTTCCGAAAAATTCCTGCGTTTCATCATTGATGAAGTGATTCGCCACCATGAACGGATCAAGGCAGAGGCCGACTAGGCCTCCACCCGTTCCGACTTCGGCAGTCGCAGGCGCACCAGCAGGCCGCCGAGATCTTCGCTTTCCTCAAGCGATACCGAGCCTTCGTATATCTCCGCGACATCCCGGACGATGGCCAGACCGAGCCCGGTTCCGGGCTTGCCGCTGTCGAGCCGCACGCCGCGGTCGAATATGCGTTGGCGTTCCGCTTCGGGAATGCCGCGGCCGTCATCCTCGATCAGCAGCTCGACAAATTCGTCCCCGCTTTCGACCGTGATGAAGACGCTGCCGCCGCCATATTTGGCGGCATTTTCGACGAGATTCCCGATCATTTCGTCGAGATCCTGACGCTCGACCGACGCGACCGCATCCTTGTCGCCGTCGATATCGATCCGGACATGCGGATAGAGCCGCCCGACTGCGCGTTCGACGGCCTGCAGGCTTTGCCAGACTTTCGCCCTGCTGTGCGCATGGCCGCGCCGGCCCACCGCCCGGGCGCGGGCCAGATGGTGATCGACCTGCCGCCGCATGACACCGGCCTCGCGGATCACCGTATCGGCCAGATCATCGGCCTTGGCGGTGGCGCTGTTCATGATCACCGTCAGCGGGGTTTTCAGCGCGTGGGCAAGATTGCCGGCGTGGCGCCGCGCCTCCTCTGCCTGCTTCTCATTATGGTCGAGCAAGGCGTTGAGTTCATCGACCATCGGCGTGACCTCGATCGGCATCGGTTCGACCACCCGGCGCTGCTGGCCGGTCCGCATGGCCGCGATGGCGCTGCGGATCTTGCGCAACGGCCAGAGACCGTAAAGCGTCTGCAGCGCCGCCATGCCGATCAGGCCGAGCGCCAGTATCAGGAAACTGTTGACCAGTATCGACCGGATATTGGCGATCTGGCCGTCCAGACCGTCGCGGCTTTGCGCCACCTGGAACAGCCATTTCGTGTCACTGTCGGGCAGGATGATCGTGCGCTCGAGCACGCGCAGCGGCTCGTCGGGGAACTGGTTGCTGTCATAAATATGGGTTTCGCGGTCATCATGGGCGATGTTCGAGACCAGCGTCCGGTCCCACAGCGAGCGCGAGGGAAAATCGTCGTGACCCTTGCCGCTGATCTGCCAGTAAAGCCCGCTATTGGGTTCGAGAAAGCGCTGGTCACCGAGCGGCCGGTTGAGGAATACCTCGCCATCCGGCCCGATTTCAGCCGAGGCGATCATCGCCGTCAGCACATATTCCAGCTGATTGTCGAAATTACGGGTAACCGCGTCGTTCAGCACCCGGTCCAGCGCGAAGCCGCCCCCGAACAGCAGGATCACGATCCAGGCCGCAGCGATGCCGATCATCCGGCGACCGAGCGATCCGGTGGTCTGCGTGCCTAGCCGAGATTGGGTTGCCGGTGCCTTTTCTTCGAGCAGACGATCTATCTGGGCCGGTTCATTCAGGCTTCGGGATCCTCTAGACTATAGCCAAGCCCCCGGATCGTGGAAATGACCTCGGCGCCCAGCTTCTTGCGGATGCGGGTCACAAATACCTCGATCGTGTTGGAATCGCGGTCGAAATCCTGATCGTAAATATGCTCGATCAGTTCGGTCCGCGACACGACCTTGCCCTTGTGGTGCATCAGATAGGAGAGAAGCTTATATTCCTGGGCGGTGAGCTTGACCGGACTGCCGTCGAGCGTGACCTTGCCGGACCGCGTGTCGAGACGCACATTGCCGGCGGTCAGCTCCGAAGAGGCATTGCCCGAAGCGCGGCGGATAAGCGCGCGCAGCCGGGCGATCAGTTCCTCGGTCTGGAAAGGCTTGGCCAGATAGTCATCGGCGCCGGCATCCAGACCGGCGACCTTGTCCGACCAGCTGTCGCGGGCGGTCAATACCAGCACCGGAAAATTACGCTCTTCCTTGCGCCAGCGATCGAGCACGGTCAGTCCGTCGATTTCGGGCAGGCCGAGATCCAGAATGACCGCGTCATAATCCTCGGTCGAGCCCATGAAATGGCCGTCCTCACCGTCTGTCGACAGGTCGATGGCATAGCCATTGGCTTCCAGTGTCGATTTGAGCTGCTGACCCAGCGTAGGTTCGTCTTCAACGATCAAGACGCGCATGCTTGTCCTCCGAAATAATGCCTGATTTTCAGGAATAGCCTATATCACCATCCCCCAAAGGCACAATGATATTAGAAAATTGCGACTGTCGCTGCTGATCAGCGGGACTGGCGCAATATGGTGCCGGTCCGGCCATCGACGTCAACGAATATCACCCGGCCGTCACGGATGAATTTCAGCCGGTAGACCTGCGCGCCGGGATCAAATTCGGGACCGATATATTCGCTGTCACCCATTTGCGGCAAAATCCGGTTTTCGATCGAGCGGATCGACTTCACCTTGCCCGCCATCATCTGGGCGCGCGCCTCATTCTGCTCGCCACGACGGTCCGCAGCAGAGGCTTGCGGCGCGATGGCCGACACACCAAGCGCCAGGAGGGGCAAAAAGGCAGTTATTTTCAACATCAGCACCCTCCTAGGCCCGGTGGTTTTAACATCACGTGAATAAGGTTTGTCTCGGCAAGTATAGAATTATCGGGTCATTTCATAGGTGATATTGAGCGAAACGACGGTTCCGACCTGCCCCGGAGCAACCGGCGGCGCGGACGAGGAAGCAGAAGCCTCCATCCGCATCATCGGTGCATCGGATTGATGCGACATGCCTTCGCTGATCGAAAGCACCCGAACACCGCTATATCCTTCTGCCCGGGCATAGCCCATGGCGCGTGCCTTGGCATTAGCAAGCGCCCGTTCCCGCGCGAGATCCTTCAACTTGCTGTCATCGCTGATCGAGAAAGACGGCCCGTTCAAATTGGTCGCACCGCTGCTGACAATCGCATCGAGAATTTCACCCAGCTTCGATATGTCATTCACCGTTGCCGAGACCTGATTGGAAACGACATAGCCGACAAAGCGGTTCTGCCGGCTTTCCTGGTCATAGTCATAATCGGCGCGAAGATTGATGCCGGTGGTCTGAATGTCCTTTTCGGCGATGCCGAGTGATTTGAGCCGGTTCATGACCGCCCGGGCCTGGACCGAGTTCTGGCGCAGCGCCTCGGTCGCCGTTTTCGCCCGGGTTTCAACGCCGGTGCTGAACATCGCCGTATCCGGCGCGCTGTCGACCTGTTCCGATACGCTCAGCTCAATCACCGGGTTCTGGGCGACAATTTCGACATTCGCGGCCTGCGCCATAGTGATCGGGCTCAGGGCCAGAGCCGCTCCGGCCAGTAAAATTGGGAATTTCATGATGTTCTCCATTGATTCAGTTCGTTGTAGACGAAGCTCTCTGAACGGCGGCTAAATAGTTTTGCCGGATCTTCCCGGTTTTTTCTCCCGGTCGTCCGTCACCGATCCTGTGGCCGTCGATCTCGACGACCGGCATGACCAGCAATGTGGACGATGTCACAAAGGCTTCCGCCGCATTTTTTGCCTCGTCTATGGAGAAAGCGCGCTCTTCGATTGTTAGTTCCATCAATTTCGCCTGCTCGAGCATTTCGATACGGGTGACGCCGGGCAGGATGCGACGATCAAGCTGATGCGAAATCAGCACGCCGTCCTGGCTGATGATGTAGGCATTCTGGGACGTTCCTTCGGTAATCATATCGCCATGCGCCATCCATGCATCATCGACTCCGGCTGCCATCGCCTCCATTTTCATGAGCGACGCGTAAAGCAGCTGGGTGGTCTTGATGTCGCATCTCTGCCAGCGCAGGTCAGGGCGTGTAATGATTGTCATGCCGCGGTCGGCCATCGGGTTGGCGACCAGCACCCGGGGCTGGGCAAAGGCGAATATTGTCGGGGCGGTATCCGGGCTGGGCCAGCGATAATCCCGCTCGTCCATCACCCCGCGCGATATCTGCAGATAGACCACGCCTTCCTGCAAATCATTTTGCGCCACCAGATTCCGCGACATGGCCGACCAGTCGGCAGAGGCATTGATCGAAAGCTCGCCGAGCGATCGTTCAAGCCGGCTGACATGACGATCCATATCGATCAGGCGGCCATTGATCACCGAGATCACCTCATAGACGGCATCGGAAAACAGCAGGCCACGGTCAAAAATCGAGATTTTGGCAGAAGACTTGGAGACATATTCGCCATTCAGATAGATTATATCCAATTTTTCCACCCGCCCCCGAAATAGCCTCTGCATTGCTAACAATCCGATATGGCGCGGCAGGTCAATGGCGTTTGTTTAAAAGAGAAGACTTGAGCCCGGGCCCGCTTGGCCCTAACGCGCGGTAACCATGGCTCAACCCCCGATCTTTGCATATGAGAATCTCTCGCTCCATCAAGGCGAAGGCTGGCTGTTCGAGAATCTCGACCTGCACGTCGGGCCGCGTGACCGGCTTGCACTGATCGGCCGCAATGGCGCCGGCAAGACGACGCTGCTGCGCCTGATCGCCGACCAGATCGAAGCGGACAAGGGCCAGCGGATGATCCAGCCGGGCACGAATATCGTCTATCTGGAGCAGGAACCCGACTTCACCCCGTTCGAAACCCTGCGAGACTTTGCCGTTTCGGGAGAGCAAGGCCCTGCCCTGCACGAGGTCGAGGCCATTGCCGATCAATTGGGCACCGATCTGTCCAAGGGAGCGGCCAAAGCCAGCGGCGGCGAGAAACGCCGGGCGGCGATCTGCCGGGCGCTGGCGTCCGACCCCGATCTGTTGCTGCTGGACGAGCCGACCAACCATCTCGATCTCGGGGCGATCGACTGGCTGGAAGACTGGCTCGGGCGTTACAAGGGCGCGTTCATCACCATCTCGCATGACAGAACCTTCCTGACCCGGCTGACCAAACAGACCATCTGGCTGGACCGCGGCGCCTTGCGGCGTCAGGAAATCGGTTTTGGCGGCTATGATGCCTGGATGGAGAAAATCCATGCGGATGAAGCGCAGGCGGCCAGCAAGATCGACGCCAAGCTGAAGCTCGAAGCACGCTGGCTCGAACGCGGTGTCACCGCGCGGCGCAAGCGCAATCAGGGACGCCTCGAGAAATTATGGGAAATGCGCGCGGCCCGCGCCGCGATGATCGGCCCGGCCGGTACCGCCAATCTCAAGATCCAGAATGACGACAGTCGCACCAAATCGGTAATCACCGCCGAAAATATCTCCAAGTCTTTCGGTGATCGCCAGATCATTCGCGACTTTTCGCTGCGCATCCAGCGCGGCGACCGGATCGGCATCGTCGGGGCCAATGGCGCCGGCAAGACGACATTGCTGAAGATGCTGACCGGCGAACTGGAACCGGACAGCGGCAAAGTGACGCTCGCCAAGACGCTCAACGGTGTGTTTATCGACCAGCAGCGCAGCTTGCTCGAAGGCAATAAAACGGTCCGCGACGTGCTCGCCGATGGCAGCGACTGGGTCGATGTGCGCGGCGACAAGAAACATGTGCAGGGCTATCTCAAGGAATTCCTGTTCGCGCCGTCGCTGATCGACGCCAAGGTCGGTACATTGTCCGGCGGCGAACAGTCCCGGCTTCTGCTAGCGCGCGAATTTGCGCGGATGTCCAACCTGCTGGTGCTTGACGAGCCGACCAACGACCTCGACCTGGAAACGCTCGATCTCCTGCAGGAAGTGATCGCCGATTATGAAGGCACGGTATTGCTGGTCAGCCATGACCGCGATTTTCTCGATCGCACGGTGACGGTAACGCTCGGCCTCGATGGCAGCGGAACGGTCGATATTGTGGCCGGCGGCTATGCCGAATGGGAAGCCCGGCGCAAGCCGCGGGCTCCGGCGCAGAAAGCGGCTTCCAAACCCGCGCAGTCCGGCAGCCAGGGAAGCCCCAAGGCGGCGGGCTCCAGCAAGAAATTGAGCTACAAGGACCAGCGCGACTATGATCTTCTGCCCGCGCGGATCGAGGCTATCGAACAGCGTATGGCGGAGATCGAAAAGACGCTCGCCGACCCCGATCTCTATACGCGCGATTTCCCGCGCTTCGAGGCGCTGACCAAAGAGAATAGCGCCCTGATCGACGAGAAAGACGAAGCCGAAATGCGCTGGCTGGAACTGGCAGAAGAAGTCGAGCGGCTGGCCGACAATTGATCAGCCGGGCAGGCGATAATATTCCGCCAGCCGGTCCAGTGCGATTTTCAGCACCAGCTTGCCGGAGCGCGCTGGCCAGCCGAGATTTTTCTCCGCGGCCGGAGTCCCCTCCCCGCCGCATATAATCCGCCAGGCGATATCGGACAGGTCGCTGCCCAGATGATCGATCGCCTTCTCGAAACGCAGCCTGGCCGAAAGCTGCGCTTCCGTCTCGTTCAGGACATGCGGCGCAGCCCGCTTGCCGCCGGCCACCGGCGCGGCATCCCATCGCATCGTCACGCTGGGCGCCAGATTGGCCCGTTCCCAGTCGGCCCGCAATTTTTCCCCAGCGTCAAACTGCCGGTCGGACAAATGGCCTCTTGCGTGCAACCATCCCAGGGGCGATTCCGCGAGATTGACCGTAACACTGCGCGCCCGCCTGCGCGGCGCTTCGCGCCCCTGCCTTTCCTCGCCATCCTGCGGCAGCGCCCGTTCGGCGAGCAGACGCGGTCCGGATGGTGATTTGTCTCTTCTGGTTCTGCTGGCGGACATATAATCTCCTCTTTGGCTTGCAACCCTCTTGCCATTTTGGCAATATTGTAGGAAAGGATAAAACCATATAGGTTTGGAGATATTTATGATCAGCCGTATCAGAGACGTTCGCAAGGCCAAGGGACTGACGCTCGACGATGTCGCGATGCGGTGCGAGCCGCCGACGACCGCCCAGACCATCGGGCGGCTCGAAACCGGCACCCGGACCCTGTCACTCGGCTGGCTGAACCGGATTGCCGATGCTTTGGGCGTGGACAGCGCGGCACTCCTGTCGCTGCCCGATCAGGAGGAATTGCCGGTCGCCGCCATTCTCGATCACAAGGGCGCACACGCGCTCGGCAAGGTCGAGCATATATATCAACCGGCGATCGAGCCGGCGATGGTGGCGCTGCGCGTCAAGAGCAGCGTCGGCGACTATCGCGCCGGCGACGATGTCTGGCTTTCCCGGCGGAGCGCCGATCAATTTGGCAGCGCGCTCAACCGGGACATATTGATCCCTCGCCCCGCCGGGCGCTTTCTGTTCGGTCGCCTTATCGGTCGTCAGGACAACAAGCTGCATATCCTGCCGCTGGGCAGCGGCGCGCGGCAGCAGATTGTCAGCGACCCCGAATGGATCGGCGTCGCGGTGCGGCTGGTACGGGAGCTTTAGGGACCGGATGCCGGGACGCTTGCCATGACCCAGCCGCTGCGTGTGCTGACCCTGTCGACCCTGTTCCCCAATGCGGCGGCGCCCAATTTCGGGATATTTGTCGAGCGGCAGACTGTCGAGCTCGCGGGCCGCGCTGAAGCAGATGTTACGGTCATCAATCCGGTCGGGATGCCGCCCTTCCCCCTGAACAGGCTTGGACAATATAGGGTGCTGCAATCTCTGCCGGAGCGTGAAGAGTGGCGGGGGCTGGACGTTTATCGCCCCCGGTTCAGGTTGATCCCCCGGTTCGGCGGAGCCGATAATCCGCGCCGTATCGCCGAAGCGGTCCTGCCGCTGGTGGAAAAATTACACGCGAAAGCGCCGTTCGATGTCATCGATGCGGAATTTTTCTATCCCGACGGGCCGGCTGCGATGCGCCTTGCCGCTGCTCTGGGCATTCCCTTCACGATCAAGGCGCGCGGGGCGGACATCCATCACTGGCGCAGCGATCCGAAATGCCGCGCCCAGATCCTCGAGGCTGCTGACAAGGCCGGCGCTCTGCTGGCGGTGTCCGAGGCGCTGAAGCAGGATATGGTCGCCCTTGGCATGGATGGAGGCCAGATTTCCGTTCACTATACCGGACTGGACCAGGAGAAGTTCATCCCTGTCGACAGGACAGCAGCCAAGCAGGCCCTGGGGGTCAGCGGTCCGCTGTTCATCACCACCGGCGCGCTGATCACGCGCAAGAATCAGGATTTGGTGATCCGCGCCCTGCCCCATATTCCCGGGGCCACGTTGATGCTCGCGGGCGCGGGCGACCGGGAGCAGGCATATCGGGCGCTCGCCAGACAGCTGGGCGTCGCGGGGCGCGTCCGTTTCCTCGGCAGCGTTCCACATGATCAGCTGCCGCACCTCACTGCCGCCGCCGATATCGCGATTCTCGTGTCGCAATCCGAGGGGCTCGCCAATGCCTGGGTTGAGGCGCTTGCCTGCGGTACGCCGCTGGTCATTAGCGCGGCCGGTGGGGCGCGTGAGCTGGTGACCAGCCCGGATGCCGGACGGATCGTCGACCAGAGCGTCGAAGCGATTGTCGAAGCCGCCAAGGCGCTGCTTGCCGACCCGCCGGCGCAGGATGTGGTTCGGTCAACGGTCAGCCAGTTCAGCTGGCAGAATAACGGTGATCAATTGCTGGCCATCTTGCGGCAGGCATCCGGCCAATATTAGGCCAGCGGCAGAAAGGCGCCGATTATCCAGCGTTCTTCAGCCCGGAGCACACCCCAGGTCCGCGCCGCAGCGCGGCTGTCCATGACTTCCAGTCCCATACCGGCTGCCTCCACTTCCCGCCGGAAGGCGGCGGGCGGTTGCAGCATCGACGGGCCGCTGCCGAGCAGGAGAAATTCCGGCTTGGGAGACAGGTTCAGACTGGACAATATCTCCGCTAGATTTAGCTCGTCGAGAGCCGCACCCGTCCAGCCCACAGCCTGTTCTGGCGAAATCAGCAGACCTTGCTCGAACCGCTGGTCACCGCTCTTGAAGCCGCTGGCCGTAAAGCCGGTAATGACCGGACCGGTAAATTCGACATCCTTGCGTAACTCTACCAAGGGTCAGCCAACCTGCTCCGGCCCGCCCAGCTTCTCCGCCTTGTCATTGTCCGATTCAGCGGGGACGAATGTGTCCGGGCCAACCTTGAGCCAGATCAGGATCGGAGCGGCCATATAGACCGAGCTATAGGTACCGACGAAGACGCCGAAGAACATCGCCACGGAGAAGCCGAAAATCACGTCCGGCCCCCAGAGGATCAGGGCGCCCAGCGCGATCAGCATGGTCAAGCTGGTCATCACCGTCCGCGCCAGCGTCTCGTTCACCGACAGGTCGAGCAAGGCGATGATATCCATCTTGCGATATTTCTTCAGATTCTCGCGGATACGGTCGAACACCACGATCGTGTCGTTGAGCGAATAGCCGATGATTGTCAGCAGCGCGGCAACGATATTAAGATTGAATTCCATCTGGGTCAGCGCGAACAGGCCGAAGGTCAGCGCAACGTCGTGCACCAGCGCGAACAGGGCACCGACACCGAACTGCCATTCGAAACGGATCCAGATATAGATGGAGATCGCTATAATCGCAGCAATCAGCGAGAAAGTGCCCTTCTCGAACAGTTCCGACGACACTTTGCCGGAGACCGACTCGACCCCGTCGATGCGGACATCGGGATGATCGGCGCGCAGCGTCGAGACGATTTTTTCGGTCATTTCATTCGCCGCTTCGGGGCGCGATTCGGCTTCGGCCGGCAGCCGCATCCGGATCGAGACTTCATTGGCATCGCCAAATCGCTGGATCGTCGCTTCGCCATAGCCGAGACCGCCGATACGGTCGCGCAGCTCGGATATCGGCGCGGTTTCCGTTTCGGTAAAGGTCGCCTGGATCATCTGGCCGCCGATGAAGTCGACGCCGAAATTCAGCCCCTTGGCAGCGACCAGCCCGATCGACGCGATGATCGTCAAAATGCTGAAAGCCATGGCGATATTGCGCCATTTCAGAAAGCTGATGTTGGTGTCGTCCGGAACAAGCTTGATCAATTTCATATCACCAACTCCTGCGGACGGGCTTTTCTTGCCCAGAGCGCCACAAACATTCTGGTTACGACCACGGCGGTAAAGACGGATGAGGCGATACCGATCATCAGCACGACCGCGAAGCCCTTGACCGGCCCGGAGCCGAACATGAACAGCAGCACACCGGCAATGATATTGGTGATATTCGCGTCAAAAATAGCGCGCGAGGCCTCTTTATAGCCCACTTCGATCGCCTGGATGACCCTTCGCCCGCGCCGTCGCTCTTCGCGTATTCGCTCGTTGATCAGCACATTGGCGTCAACGGCAGAACCGACGGTCAGCACGAAACCCGCGATACCCGGCAGCGTCAACGTCGCGTTGAACATCGCCATCACCCCGACGATGATGAACAGGTTCAGCGCCAGCGCGATATTGGCATACATGCCAAAGCGGCCATAGGTGACGACCATGAAGGTCAGCACGGCAACGGTAGCGATGATCGCGGCGATCATGCCCTTGTCGATCGAATCCTTGCCGAGATCGGGACCGACGGTGCGTTCCTCGACGATCTTCAGTTCGACCGGCAGTGCACCGGAGCGCAGGGCAATCGCCAGCTGGTTCGCACTTTCGACCGAGAAATTGCCCGAAATCTGCGCCGAACCACCAAGGATCGGCTCGTTGATATTGGGCGCGGACAGCACCTTGCCGTCAAGGATGATGGCAAAGGGCCGGCCGACATTATTCTGGGTCAGCCGGGCGAATTTGGCCCCGCCCTCGCTGTCGAACGTGATATTGACCACCGCCGCGTTGGTTTGCTGGTCAAAGCCCTGGCCGGCGTCGGTCAGCTTGTCGCCGCTGATCCCGCCGAGCCGCTTGACCGCAATATTCGGCAATCCGGTCGGATTGTCGGGATAGGGGAAAATCTGGCTGCCCACCGGTGCCCGGCCTGCGGCCACCGCATTGGGGTCGGCCTCATAGTCGACCAGCTTGAATTCCAGTTTCGCGGTCTGTCCGAGCAGCGCCTTCAGCGCTTCCGGATCATCCAGTCCCGGTACTTGCACCACGATCCGGTTATCGCCCTGGCGGATGATCGTGGGTTCGCGCGTGCCCATTTCGTCGATCCGGCGGCGGATCACGTCGGTCGCCGTTTCCATGGCATTTTCGACGGCATTTTCCAGACCCGCTGCGGTCGGGGTCAGGACAAAGCGCGTATCGTCGCGCACTTCGATGTCCCAGTCGCGCTGGCCGGTCAGGCCTGCCCCGCTGGTCAGCGGCACGATCGCATCACGCGCTGCATCGACCTGGGTGCTGTCGCGCACCATGAAGCTCAATACACCGTCGCGCCGGGATATATCGCCGATGCCAATCCGCGGACTGGCGCGGCGCATTTCCGCGCGCACCGATTCTTCCATCGTCTCGAGCCGGGCAGTCGCGACATCGGCCGGATCCGCTTCCAGCAGGATATGGCTGCCGCCCTGGAGATCGAGCCCCAGATTGATGGTTACATTCGGCAGAAAGCTCGGCCAATATTGCCGGCCATTCTCGCCAAGCAGGCTGGGTATGGACATCAGCACGCCAAGGGCCAGCAGCAGAGAAATGGAAATGACTTTCCAGCGCGGGAAATCGAGCATCGAAATTAACTTTCTATATCACCGCGATCAGTCGTTCGCGGGTTTGGCACCGCCGCGTGGCATGACATCGGTCAACGTCGCCTTGATCGCCTTGACACGGACGCCATTGGCGATTTCGACTTCGACATATTCATCGTCAACCTTGACCGCCTTGCCGACCAGTCCGCCGCCGGTCACGACTTCGTCATTCTTCTTGACCGCGCCGACCTTTGCCTGATGCTCTTTCATCTTCTTTTGCTGCGGACGAATGAGCAGAAAATAGAAAACCGCAAAAATAAGCACCAGCGGCATTACCGAAATCAGAAAGCCTCCGGCCCCGCCGGCACCAGCTGCTGCAGATAATATAGTGATTGATGTCATGAACTCGTCCCGATTGTTGCAATTTTTTATGTGTGCTGCCCGGGCTCTTGTTTCAAGCCCCGAAACAGCCGACCCAGATGTTGCGCGCGCCTATCACGCGCTTGTCACAGGTGCAACGAAATCCGTATTCAGGAAAGGTTGCGAACATGACGCAAACGACTTGCCAAGCTTCCCCGACCACCATATATGCCCAGCCTCGGTCGGGACGTAGCGCAGCCTGGTAGCGCATCACACTGGGGGTGTGGGGGTCGGAGGTTCGAATCCTCTCGTCCCGACCAGTTTTTCAATGACTTAGCAGGAACTATCCAGCCGAATTGGGTTATTAGTACGGGGTTTAGTACGGGGAAATTTCTTAAACGATTCCACCGGGCGATTGCGACGGCATCAAGGCACGATCAGTTTTGGGAATTATCGTAGCCAAACCATTTTAACTTTTAATCAGTAGGTCGCTGGTTCGAACCCAGCAGGGCTCACCATAGTTTTCATATAGTTAGTGAGAATTACCGTTCTAGAAATCAGTTTTAGAACGGTAATTAGAACGGTGAACTGCGCTTGAAACATGGCGATGTTGGCCGGGTTTTGAAAATCATCGATAATCGCAATGGTGAATTACTGGGCAAATTTATTACCAGCTGTTTTGCCAATCGCTTCAGCTAGCGCCAACAACTTTCGGTATGCGCGAATGATATCTGAACGACTACCGGCTTGCGCCGGTAGGTTCGGATGGAGAGGCTGAAGCCATTTCAAGGGGATTGGTGTGATATTCGAGGTAGCGCATTATCACATCGTCAGTGATGTTACCGCTGGTCGTGCAAAAATAGCCGCGAGCCCAGAAGCGCTGGCCCCAATAGCGTTTGCGGATATGTTCGAACTCCTGCTGAATGCGACGTGACGAGCGCCCTTTGGCCTTTTGCACGAAGGCGCTGACAGCGATCTTGGCTGGTATTTCGACAAACATGTGAACGTGATCGTGCGAAAGCAGACCCTTGATGATCCTCACGTCCATTTCATCGCAAACCTGCCGGACAATATCGCGGACCCGCATACGCACCGCACCGTGCAACACTTTGAACCGATATTTCGGCACCCATACTATATGATAGCGATGGTGAAAAATTGTGTGACTGCCTCGTGTATATGCCATAGCCTGTATCCTCGGAGAAAAAGAGATGCACCCCTTCGGGTTCTCTTTTTCTCCGAGGATACAGGCTAAACGGCTAAAGCCTCTTACCGGCTCAAAGCCGGTGGGTTTGCTCCCCTAGAAGAGACACTAAAGTGCAGGGCGAGCAGCAGCGTCGCGGACATGTCCGATTGGGAGATGGCCGCCGTGAGTCTTTCCGCATGGTGGATTTTGACAAGACGCTTACGGTCGCAATCAATCGGTATTTATTATTTGTTGGCAACGGTGCGACTGGAACGGTGCCTGAGCCATGCGCAGAATGCACTTTATGTCCATGGAGAGATCATTGCTCGAAATTATGGGAGGAAAATGACCATCTGTCGCAGATTTGCGGACTTGGGAAACTACAAGCTCAAAAACTACGCGAAGCAGGAATCGAAACCGCCGCTGACTTGGCTGCAGCCTCTGATGACACGCGCATACCGCACATGGCCCCAGTAACATTTACCAAATTTCTTGCACAAGCCCGCTTGCAACAAGCGCGCAAGGATGGAGGCAAACCGGTGGTTGAGCCTTTACCGCAGGAAGAAAGTCGTGGTTTTGCAATGTTGCCAGAACCACACCCCGCTGACCTGGTCTTCGATCTGGAAGGGGATCCTTTAGAAGAAGGCGGGCTCGATTATCTTTGGGGTGTCCATTACAGCGATGGCGGCAAACCTGATTTTCGTTTTCGATGGGGGCATGACCATTCTGCGGAACGCCTCGCATTTGAAGACACGCTGGACTGGATGCCGAATCATCTGCGATCTAATCTGGGCGCTCACGTCTATCATTATGCCCCCTATAAAATTACCTCGCTGCGCCGACTTTCTACCCTTCATGCCAGCCGCGAGGAGGAACTGGATGGATTGCTGCGCCAACGCCGCTTCGTCGACCTTTATGATGTATTGCGGCAGGCAGTCAGGACATCAGAACCAATTTTGTCACTTAAGGCCACCTCGAAAGATAGTCCTTCCCAGACCGATCAAAATCCGATTCAAGGATTCTGACGCAACGGGGGAATTTGGATCATGAGCCAGCGGGGATTTTTTGATTTGGAGCATCGCTATGAGGGGCTGGACGCGAAGTCTGATCCTTTGGTGGCGATATTGTCGGCGGTTCCCTTTTAGCTGTTCCGGGTCAAGCTGAAGACAGCTCTGGTGAAGGGCGGGCTGCGGCGGGCAGACGCTGACCGTAAGAGTTTGGCGGGCCGCATGCCTTGGGATGAGGTGCTGATCTTCAAGGCATTGGTGCTTCAGGCGCTCTAAAATCTGTCGGACGACGCGATGGAATATCAGTTGCGCGACCGGCTGTCGTTCATGCGGTTCGTCGGGCTGGGACTGGAAGATGCGGTGCCAGATGCCAAAACGCTGTGGCTATATCGGGAAGCGCTCGGCAAAGCCGGGGCGGTTGAGGGGCTGTTCAATCAGTTTGACAGCTACCTCAAAGCAAAGGGCTATCTTGCGATGGGCGGTCAGATCATCGATGCGACCATCGTTCCGGCCCCGCGCCAGCGCAACACGCGCGATGATAATATGACGGTCAAAGCCGGGGGAACGCCAGCAGACTGGGAGGCACACCCCGCCAAGAACCGCCAGAATGACAAGGATGCGCGCTGGACGAAGAAGCATGGGAAGTCGCACTTCGGCTACAAGAATCACATCAACATCGACCGTCGGCACAAGTTGGTGCGGCGCTACGCGGTCAGCACGGCCTCGGTGCATGACAGCCAGAAATTGGAGGATGTGCTTGACCCTGATAACACCGCCAGCGGCGTGTGGGCCGATAGCGCTTATCGCAGCAAAGAGAGTGAGGAGATGCTCGCCGAGCGCGCGATGAAGAGCCATATCCACCGGCGCGGCAGCCGAGGAAAACCGCGCACGCCGCGTCAGGAAGCCGCCAACAAGACCCGCTCAAAAGTCCGTGCATGGGTCGAGCATGTGTTTGGCAACCAGCACAACAGCATGGGCGGAAAGTTCGTCCGCACCATCGGCATCGTCCGGGCCGCGGTGAAGATCGGGATGCAGAACCTAGCCTATAACATGCGCCGTCTGGTGGTGCTGGAAAGGGCGGCAGCCGTCGCCAAATGAGGCCAGAGACCCGACAGAAGGCCTGAACCACACCAAAACGGGCCGGCGCGTCCCGCAAATAATCGGGCTTCTTGGCCAGTGCGGGAACCAAATCGCTACTTCAGCCCGAAATCGCCATTGTTCGAGATCGCCTTAAAACGATGGAGGTTTTCTTTGCGGACGCCCGTGAAGGTGACGTGACCAAAGCCGATCAATCGATCGTGGAATATAAGAGCTGGAAAATGACTGGCGATGCAGCGACGCTTGACGGCATTCTTGATTACAACAAAGTAGACTGCGAAAATACCGAAGCACTGCGTGATTGGCTTATTGGAATTCGCAACAAAGACCTGCCTTGGCGTCCCTTCGGTCCTGCTACGGCTGACAAAGAAGGTAAAAGCGAAGAACGAGCAGAAGCGGAAGCTGCCGCTCAGGCATTGATTATCCGCTGCTGGAATCTATGTCCGACCTGCTCGGCTATGTGAGCTTCTTCGAGAATTTCTTGCAGATCATCATTCTGCTGCTGGCCTGGACAATCGTCATCATCGTCTTCTTCATCCTTTCGATCCAAGCTGTTCGTTACGCTGGTCAAGTTCGAGCTCACGACCTTAGGTTCCTCAGGCCGCGTAACGTTCCTCGATTAGTTCGAAAAACCGCCTGAGTGCGGGATTCTCGTTGTCCTTGCACCAGAAGAGCGCGAATTCCAGACGTGCAGGCATGCCTTGACTAAATATCTCCCGGAAAGTGAGGTCTGGCCATGTGATACCTTGAGAGGCCTCAGTAGTGATTGCAATGAAACGTCCCGCCGAGACCATGCTGATTACGCTTTCGAGGCTCGTATCCTGCACAATGATATTTGGACGGTAACCCTGCTCGGTCAACCGCGCTGCCAGCATGTTGGCAATGACTGGGCCGATACCACTGGATGGCACAACGAAGACTTCACGGCGCAAATCGCTCCAATGGATGCGTTCCTTTTTCAACAGCGGGTGCCCGGTATTCAAAGCAATCAGCAGGCGCTCTGACCATAATGGTCGCACTGCGATTCCATTTTCGATCAGGTCAGCAGGGGAGATAGCAACATCGATGCTGCGCGACTGCAAACAGGCCCGCAGCTTCTCAGATCTAGCCTCAACGCCGTCGAATTGAACATCGGGAAATTGTGTCAGATAGTCCGAAAAGGCGAGTTTGAGTTTTCCGGTTAGCAAAGATGAACTGTAGCCCACCGCAATGCGACCCTGCTCGCCGTAGCTGACTGCTGCAGCCGTAGTCCTCAGGTTGTCGACATCGGTCACAATGCGGCGCGCCTGCTCGATGAACGCTCTGCCATTCTCGGTCGGCTGCGCGCCGCGAGTTGTGCGTTCAAAGAGCTTTACACCCAAGCGCACCTCAAGTTGTGTCACCTTGCGACTAAGAGTTGATTGCTTTACGTTGAGGGCAGCGGCCGCTCGTGAAAAGCTCTGTGTGTCAGCAGCTAGGACCGCATAACGCAATTGGCGGATTTCGATACCCATGCTCAGACAGTGATCTGCTGCTTAACCAAGGATCCGATCGATTTCAGGTCCTGCGAAACCAGTTCCAACTGATCGCCAATTTCAGCATTTAGGAGTTTTCGACCCTGGATATAGTTCTTTGTCGAATTCACGCAGTCGAGCGTGATGACGCTGCCCACTCGCTGGTAAATGACTGAGAAGCCTCGATCTGCATACCGACTTCGCGCGACAGCCACACGGTGACCCGCAGCAAGATGGCCTGCGCCAACCACCAAGGCATCAAGTTGTATCGTCACATGTGTCCTTAAACGCGCCAGTCGCCTAGTTTTTCGATAAATCCAGCGCAATATCCACGATCATGTCTTCCTGACCGCCGACCATCTTTCGGCGGCCCACTTCGGCAAGGATCGTGCGTGTATCTACACCATAATCATTGGCCGCCTTCTCGGCGTGACGAAGGAAGGAGCTGTAGACCCCGGCATAACCCAGCGTCAGTGTTTCGCGGTCGACCCGCACCGGGCGGTCCTGCAAAGGGCGAACCAGTTCTTCGGCGGCATCCATCAATGCATAGAGATCGCAGCCGTGGTTCCATCCCATCCGGTCAGCGGCGGCAATAAAGACTTCAAGCGGGGCGTTACCCGCGCCCGCGCCCATGCCCGCTAGACTTGCATCAACCCTTATTGCACCATTTTGTACCGCGACAATGCTGTTGGCGACACCCAGGCTGAGATTGTGGTGGGCGTGAACGCCCCGCTGGGTTTCGGGTTTCAGAACCCGGTCATAGGCCTGACACCGTGCTGCATATTCATCCATATTTAGCGCGCCGCCGCTGTCGGTGACATAGACGCAATGGGCGCCATAACTTTCCATCAGCAGTGCCTGCTGGGCGAGTGCATCCGGGCTGGTCATATGGCTCATCATTAGAAACCCGGACACGTCCATACCAAGGTTACGAGCAGCCTCGATATGTTGCTTCGACACATCCGCCTCGGTACAATGCGTTGCAATGCGCACGGAACGGACACCCAGTTCATAGGCGTGCTTCAGGTCGTGAACGGTGCCAATACCGGGCAACAACAGGGTTGTCAGAACAGAGTGTTCCAGCACGTCGGCAACAGCGCCAATCCAGTCCCAATCGGTATGTGCGCCAAAGCCATAGTTGAAGCTTGATCCCTGTAATCCATCGCCGTGGGCCACTTCGATGGCATCCACTTTCGCACGGTCGAGCGCCTTTGCGATCGCTTGCACATGGTCGAGATCATATTGGTGGCGGATGGCGTGCATCCCGTCGCGCAGAGTTACGTCCTGGATGTAGAGATTGGTCTTGGTCGGGTCGAAGTTCATGCCGCAATCCTTTCTGCGATCTTCTCAGCGGTTTTCATGGCAGCCGAGGTCATAATGTCGAGATTGCCGGCATAGGCGGGCAGGTAATGCGCTGCTCCTTCGACTTCGAGAAACACACTGACCTTCAAGCCGGTGAAGTCGCCGTCCATCTCGGGTATATGCAGGGGCCGGTTGGAACCTATATGTTCAAATTGCACCGCCTGTTTCAGCCGATATCCCGGCACATAGGTCTGCACTTCTGCAACCATGTCCTCCACACTCTGGCGGATGGCTTCCTGATCCGCTTCTTCGCACAGACAATAAACAGTATCGCGCATGATCAGCGGCGGTTCGGCGGGGTTGAGAATGATGATCGCCTTGCCGCGCGTTGCGCCGCCGACATCCATAATCGCTTGACTGGTAGTCTCGGTGAATTCGTCGATGTTGGCACGGGTGCCGGGGCCGGCGCTCTTCGATGCAATGGACGCGACAATCTCGCCATAATGTACCTTGGCAACCCGGTTCACCGCTGCGACAATCGGGATCGTAGCCTGTCCGCCGCAAGTGACCATATTGACGTTGGGCGCATCAAGCGCGGTCTGGCCGTTGACGGGCGGAATTACATAAGGACCGATGGCCGCAGGGGTGAGGTCCACAACCCGTTTCCCATGGGCCTGCAACACTTCGTTATGGTGCTTGTGGGCACCAGCCGATGTGGCGTCGAACACGATCTTGATGTCGGAAAATTCGGGCATGGCCACGAGGCCGTCTATCCCTTCCGCCGTGATCGGTACACCCATGCGTGCAGCCCGCTTGAGGCCGTCGCTTTCCGGGTCAATGCCCACGAATGCGCCCATTTCTAACACTTTTGAAAGCCGCATGATCTTTATCATAAGGTCTGACCCGATGTTGCCGGGTCCGACGATGGCTACTTTGGTCTTCGTCATTATATTCAAACCTTCTCATATGTGAAGCTGGCTTCACCGATCCCGCCGACAATCGCGCGGACATGATCACCTGGAGTTAGTGCGACCATCGGGCCAAGCGCCCCGGCCAGAAGAATGTCACCGGTCCTTAAAGGTTCGCCTCTGGCAGCCAGCGTCCTTGCCAGCCAGGCGGCGGCATTGAGCGGGTTGCCTAGCGCCGCCGCGCCAACCCCGGTTGAAGCGATCGCGCCGTTTATTTCCATCACCATCCCGGCAGAATAGACATCGAGGCCCGGCAGCATCTTGCCGTCATCCGACAGCACAAAGAAGGCTGATGAGCCATTGTCTGCGACAGTATCGGCGAAGGTGATTTTCCAGTCGGCGATGCGGCTATCGACAATTTCGATCGCGGCATGGACTGTCGCAACAGCAGCGGCAACCTGCTCCGATGTTGTTTCGGGATCAGGCAAATCTGCACCCAGGACGAAGGCGATTTCTGCCTCGGCCTTGGGCTGGATCGCGCGGGCAGGATCGAGCCTGCCACCATCGGCCACCGCCATATCATCGAACAGCACCCCAAAATCCGGTTGCTCGACACCAAGTTGCGCTTGAACTGCCATGGCCGTGAGGCCGGCCTTGCGGCCTACGATGCGGCGCCCCTGAGCCTCCCAGAACCTAGTGTTGATGGTTTGCACATCATATGCCCCATCGGCATTGACGGGGTCGAGTCCATCGCGCAGCGGCGGGATTACTCCGCCAGTATAGGCATCACGCAGCCGGCGAGCCAAATCATCATGTGTAGAAGCAGCCATTTCAAGCAATCCTCATTTTTGGGCAATCTATATCTTAGATAGTTTCGATAGGACCATTGCGCGCTTGTCACTAGATGCCATTATCGCTATTATCTCATATCGTGAGAGATGGGACACCTCGAATTAAATCGGTCACGCGCGCCTTGGCGATGCTCGACACGGTTATCGCCGATGGCGGATGCAGTGGTGTCGCAGCGCTGGCGCGAAAGGTTGGAATGCCACTGGCAACCGCCCATCGGCAGGTTACCACGCTGGTTTCCGAAGGCTATCTTACCCCCTCTGGCAAGGGGCGACACCAGGCTGGCTCTCGGTTGCTTGGATTGCTCCACCGCTTGAATGAGAAGCAGGTGGTTGCCAATGTAGCGGCATCGGCGCTGCATGAACTGGCAACGCGAGTACGAAGCGTAGTTCAATTAGGTACGCTGGAAAACGATATGGTGACTTATCGCATCAAATCAGGTCGTGGCGCGGGGGATCTGTTCACGCGCGTCGGCATGCAGATGGAGGCCTATTGTTCGGGAATTGGCAAGGCATTGCTCGCACATTTGCCCGATACGGAGCGCGATGCATATCTTGCTGCTGGTCCATTCGTGGCGTTGACCGATCGAACCATCACCGATCCTGCAATTCTGCGTCAGGAGATGGAAGGCATCCGGGAACAGGGATACGCGCTCGACGACGGTGAGATAGCAGACGGTCTGCGCTGTTTGGCTGTTCCGATCCACAAGGGAGACGGCAGCGTACTCGCAGCAATTTCAGTTTCGCAGTCTGACCGTTCCAGGACGCGGATCGCCGACGCCGAACTGCTGGTGATGCTCCGCGCTTGCGCTCGCCGCATCGAAATGGAGACGTTCGGCAAATAGGCGTATCCTTTAGGTCGTATCAGCAATGGGTGCATCACGGAATCGATTAACCATCATTGGACTGCCGCAGTCACAACTGCCTCAGCGAACAACAAGCCACATGCAAATGCAATAGGGGCTATCACGTTCTGTCAGCGATCATCATTATTCACTTGAGTGGATCGCCCGCAGAAATTCTCCGATGATTGCATTTGTCGCAACGGGTTTTTCCTGCTGGATCCAGTGTCCGGCACCAGCCACGATTTTGCTGCCGAGCCAGTTCGGAATATGCTGAGGTGCTTGCTCAATCGCTTCGGCTCCCCAATGAGTGCAGACATCATATTCGCCACCAATGAACATTGCCGGACTTTGGACCGGCTTGCCAACGTAAGCTTCCAGATCATGCCAGTTCTGTTCCATGTTATGGTAATAGCTAAGCGGCCCGGCAAAGCCACTACGCTGCAACGCGTCCACGAATACCGTAAGATCTACTTCAGTAAACCATTCCGGCATAGTTTTGGGTAGGACGAATTGGCTGCGCATCTCTGTGCCTGGAGGCAAACACATCGGACTTGCACGTATGAACTCGACTGGATCGATACCATCAGGCGCGTAACCAGCTGCCGCTAGCGCCTCTCCTGAAACGGACCAGGTAATACCTTTGAGCCAGCCAGTAATGTCAGATTCGATCTCGTCGAAAATGGTCGACATCGCACCAAAATGTACCTGGTAAAATATCTTGTCGGGCCCGGATATTACCCGATCAATCTGGCTCGGAGGAAATTCGCCGAACGGATTTCCGGGTAAGGCAATCTGTCCCCGGCCCGAGAAGGGAAGTGCTATACCCACGACCCCGTCCACTACATTAGGATGGAGCCAAGCCGCCGTCCAGGCAACCGCCGCGCCCCAATCGTGACCGATGAGGGTTGCCGATGTCTCACCCAATACTTCAATCAATCCCACAAGGTCGTCAACCATGCAGCGGAGACGGTATTGATCGGTTTGTCCGAATTTCGACGAGGATCCATATCCTCGCTGGTCTATAGCGACCACCCGAAACCCCTGCTTGGCGATCGTCGGCAATTGATGGCGCCACGAATACCATAATTCCGGAAAGCCATGGACCAGGATTACCAACGGCCCTTCGCCCATCTCAACGTAGTGCAGGCGAACGCCGTGCACATCTGCAAATTTGTGATACGATGCGAAGTCTTCCAAATTCGTCACAAGCTTTCCAATCGGTTTAAGGGTACAATGGTGCCGGTTCGCTTGAGTCGGCTTCAGCAAGAAAATTGCCGACCAACAGAGCAAAACGATCAGCATGTTCGATCTGGGTCCAGTGCCCGCATTCTCCGAACACATGTAGTTGCGCTCGTCGGATCAGGCTTTCCATCCGATAGGCATCCTCGACACGTACGACG
Organism: Sphingorhabdus sp. YGSMI21; assembly: GCF_002776575.1. GTDB lineage: Bacteria > Pseudomonadota > Alphaproteobacteria > Sphingomonadales > Sphingomonadaceae > Parasphingorhabdus. Next base: position 3,830,427 of record NZ_CP022548.1, read on the forward strand.
CGATCCTCGCGGCCGTGCACGATCAGTGTCTGATGAGGGAGATTGCAAAGATCCTCATCCGTGCATGCCAGCGAGTCAAACCAGCGCTGGCGGGGAGCAGGAAACATCTGACTATAGGATTCCTGAAAGCCAGGTCTAATACTCGCTTCATAGCGGATTTGGGCAAGCTCATCAGTTACCAGTTCACGGCTAAACGCGAAAATATCGAGCATGCTTCGCATGTTTTCAAGCGAGGGTGTATAGCCCCACACATCATCAAGACCAGGTGTTATCGGACCCTTGATGCCGCCGCTCCCCATCAGCACAAGGCGGCGGATCCGTTCAGGGTGCTGTATCGCCGCAGCGAGCGAAATTGCCCCGCCAAATGAATTGCCCACGAGATCGACCTTGTCCAGATCAAGAGCATCGAGAAAGCCCAATAGGTGTTCGACCCATGCATCGACATTGTATTGAAAATTCTCGGGCCGTTCGGTGAACCCAAAGCCCACCATGTCCAGCGCGATCGCCCGTGTTTGCGTCGTAATCTTCGGGAGAATCAATCGCCAGTTTGCCCAAGCGGAAACACCCGGCCCCGAACCGTGAATGAACACCACGGGGAAACCTTCGCCATCATCATGGTAATTGGTCTGAATTCCAGCCGCCATGATCGATTGTGATATTTCAGGATTGTCACTAACCTTGCTTATGACGTTCGCCATGAACGTTACTCCTTTGAATTGTACGGTGTGTTCAGCCTATGCGGATTGGTTCATTCCGGAGGAATAAACTTATGCCCCCACATGCTGATGCTGTCATAGCGAACAACCGACCAGGTGCGATCTACATCACGCGGAGCGTAGCCAACTTCGACCGCGAAACCCGAAGGCGTAACTCCGTAGAACGAGCACATGTGATCGTTGGTGTGCCGCCCGAACGTAATCATGATTCTCGAATCACGTTCCATGCGATCATTTGCACGACCGACATCGTCAAGTGAGCCAACTTCAAGCATGAAGTGATGCAGTAGCTTGGGGGGCAGGGCCGGCACCGGAAGCAGGGCCAAGGTATGATGACGCCGGTTACAGTTGAAGAAATGTAGCTTGTGCTTGCCGCCCGGTCCAAGATCCCAATCGATGATGTCGGACAATTCCATGCCTAGGCCTTCGACGTAGAACTTCATAGATTGTTCGAGATAAGGCGTCGCCAGAACAAAGTGACCTAAACCTTGATCGCCGGTCATGAATGAGGACACGCCTACAGGCGACACGAAGGGCAATTCGTACAGTTCAGTACCACCGTAATAGATTTCGATCCGAACACCAGATGGATCGATGGTCGAGACCAATCCGATCACACCACGATCTGCTTTCAGATCGTCAGACTCGTCCATCACGTCGCAGCCCATTTGCCGCAGGCGTTCTGCAGTTTCGCTGAAAGCTGCTGCATCGGCGACTTCAAAACCGGCGTAGCCAATATCGTCTTGTTCGCCTTGGTGCACAGCAAGACGCCACGCGCGTGAGTCAATCCGGTAACGGTCTGAGTCCTTGCCTTTTGCCGCAGACATCATTCCAAGCGTGTTGTTCGCAAAGCTGTTCCATGCATCAGGATCTGAGGCCTTGAAGCCAAGATATCCTAGTCGAGCTACACTCATACGATTTCTCCCTGAATTCCAAGTTTCTCCGGCAGGTCGTGACCGCCAGCCGATTTGAAAATGCCGCGGACGCCTAGCCCTCCATCAAAATTCAGAGCTGCTCCGGTAGCTGGCGCACAGTCCGAACGGGTCGCGAAAAACACATACGCACCAGCATATTCTGTTGCATCGGCCATTTGTCCGAGCGGCAAGACATCTTTGAGAATGTCGGCAAGCGGCACGCTCGTTATACTGGTAGTATCGAGATTGAGTGCTTTGGGCCCGCGTAGATCGCTGCTGCCAATACCGCCAGGCGCAACCGTATTGACCCGGACATGTGGTGCCAGTTCGAAACCAAGTTGCAGCACGAGGCCAAGCACTGCGTGCTTTGTTGCAGTATAAAGCGGGCCACCGCCGTCGGGATAGAAGGATGCGTTCGAGGCCGTGAAGATAATTGCCCCTCTGCTCTTCACGAGCTCGTATAAACATGCCTTCGCCGCAAGCAGGTACCCCTTGACGTTCACCTGAAACATTTCGTCAAAGGCTTCGTCAATATGATCTTCGGGAAGGTCAACAAGGGACGTACCGTAGTCCCAAATGCCCGCATTCGGGATCAGACAATCGATCTTACCAAAATGATCAACGCAAGCCTTCGCAATAGCTTTGTTATCTGCATAGGAGCGGACATCACCCACCATGCCAACAAACGCATCACCATATTGAGCCTCTAGTTCTGCCAATCGTTCGGCAGACTTGTCCAACACGGCTACTTTGGCCCCTTCCTGAATGAACCGATCAACGATGGCTCGCCCGAGCCCAGCAGCACCACCAGTGACCAGCGCAACTTCACCTTGTAGTCTCATTGAATTACCTCTCTACTTTTCTTATGGATATCTCGAAGGCGAATCTTGGGGTCTACCAACTCATCGGTAAGTAGCGCCGATTGTTCATCGACCATTCGTTTGGCGACCCCGAAATCGGCTGGTGAATCGACAGCAATGACCGCCTCGACGTTCCCTTTTAGGATACGGAAAACGAGGGCACACCCTTCATCGAGTTGCCCTCGGTAATGGATCGCACCAGGGCCGACTATGTCACCAGCCATTTGCAGTCTGTGCCCAGCAATTTCGGTCCATGAATATGGCACTTGCGCTGCTGATATGGACTCACCAAGCATGGCTGCCGCAGCGATTTGCGCCTGGGCTTGGCTATTCAGATAGGTTTCCAGACTACGTTGGCCACCGCCCCTGACTGGCCAACTCGCGGCGTCACCAGCTGCGAATACCATCCCGTTTTCGGTGGCGCCGCTCGCATCAACCAAAATTCCACCTGAGCAATCCAGTCCGGCTTGCTGCGCAAGTTCGGCATTCGGTTCGGCACCGATTGCGACAAGTACTAGCCCGGCTGGAAGTCTCTGGCCCGATACAAGCCGTACCCCTTCTACACCCGATGTTCCTTCGATAGCTGCGATCTCGCCGCGTAAAACCACTCTAACGCCAAGTTGCTCCAGGCGAGTTTGCATCCAGGCGCCAACCTCACTGCCCAACACCCTGAGCAAAAGTCCCGGGGCAGATTCGACCACAGTGACATTACAGTCCAGTTTGGCCAGAGAGGTTGCGACCTCACACCCGATCAACCCCCCACCAATGATCACGACTTCACTGCCAGATACGACAGAAGATCTTATGGAAAAACTGTCCTGATCGCTGCGCAGGGCGCAGACACCCGGCAAGTTAATTCCCGGCAATGCGGGCAACCTGGGACGGGATCCTGTGCACAAGAGTACCTTACCCATCCGGATGGTCTTACCACTCGAAAGGCTCAGCTCTCCAGAGTGAATATCCAGCTTCGTTGCTCGCTGAGAGCTAAGGAATTCGATCCGGTTGGCTGCGATCCAGTCAGGTTCAAACAAGTGGGGCGGCGCATCAACTTGCCCGCTTAACACAGTCTTAGAAAGGCTGGGCCGGTCATAGTTTGCATCGGATTCGTCGCTGACCAGGATCAGTTCGCCATCATATCCCGATTGGCGCAATGCCAGCGCGGCGCTACCTCCCGCAAGCGCGCCACCAACGATGCAGACCGGGTAGATCATTCTGCCAGGTGCCCTGCATCGATATCGACATATATATCGCCTTCGCGCACCTCAAGCGGGAAAATCTTGATGGGCTCGCAGGCTGGCCGAGCCTTGACTTTGCCCGTGCGCACACAGAACTTGCCCCAATGGAGAGTGCATTCGATCACATCGCCATCGAGATAGCCATCCGAGAGCGACCACTCACCATGCGTGCACTGGTCTTGCGTGGCATAGAATTTACCATCAACATTGTAGATCGCAATGGCAGCATCGCCCTCGCCAACTTTCAATACCTCACCTTGCTCAATTTCATCCGTGGCCGAAACCTTAACAAAACTCATTTGATCGATCCTAAAAGAAAATACTGAGATTATTTGAAAGAATAGTACTTTGATCGATGTAAATTGTTCTATTCCTTATTTTATAATGAACATCTTCATTTACGGGAATTAGCTCGTCTTGCCGATAACCAGCAAAAATATCGACTTGCCGCTCAAGGCGATTGCGATAAAGAATAAATGAAGAAGAAACGTTCAAAATCCCTAAATCTGATACTGAATTTAGAACAACATTACCGATAATGTGGCGAGTTCGGGATGCAGGGTTTTCCGACCAGCCTACATCAGCTTGCAGTTTGCGAATTCGCCCTCGCAACATGTCGTAGGTATCGTCAAAATGTGCATATTCATCATCTCGTGTGTATTCGAGCGCACCTTCACGTTGAATTCTGTTCGTTCTTATTGGCATGAAATAACGAATGTCTTCATGCAGTAATTCAAACCAAGAAGAATGATCGCGATCATCAAGCAGAGTGGCTTCTCTGTAGTAGTATTGTTCAATTTCATGCTGAAGGATCAAATCCTTGATTCCAATTTCCTTTTTGTGTGTCATGTAAAAATCCTAGATTCCAAATTGAACAAATTGTCGGGCCGATTCAGATTTTTACGATTGATCTGGCGCCATCCGCTTGAGAACTTCCTTCGGTGCCAAGGTCCTCCAGTCCGCTTCGGTCATCATACGGCGCCATTGCGCATACATCCCACGGGCGGCCTCTTCGTTGTAGACATACCCTACGCGCCCCGGATATTTGTCGTTTTCGTCGAATTTTCCGCCCATTCCCATCTGGGCATTGAGCGGTCGGCTCTTCGCTTTGTGGCCGCGCAGGACGGACTGAATCTCGCACCAGTTTTCGCCATCGTCCTGCTCAAACACGCCCCCTGCGGAGAAGGTCCTCAGCGTCTGTCGTCGAAATTCTTCCTTGATATCGTCCGGCGCATCGGCATCGACAATCGTCCACGCCCAGACTTCGGTTTCATTGGGGCCGCGTGGCTGCCACGTGCGGATGGTATTGATGCCTGGCAGGAACGAGCACGTCGGGAATACTGTCATGTGCTGTGCCATTAGCTCCTGCGCACGTTCTGCGCTTCCAAGACGCTCGGCGGCTTTCCTTGAATGAGCGCTGTTGGTCCAATATTCGGTCACTATGGGCCCCATGATCGCCAATAACATGCCAGGTTCCCCAACATAGAAGCCTGTCCCGTGTCCGCCCCATTCCGCACGAAATTGATGACCAATTGTTGGAATTTTGGCGTCGGAGAGTTCCATTTCAGGCGGCAACCCCGCGAGAACCCCGGACAGGTGCGAAACCGTGCCAGCGTGATACATGTCGCTGCAGAACTGCTCAGCGGCGAATTTCCAATTGCATGGAATGATCCACTTCTGGATGCCCCCGATCGCTACCGTTCCGGCCTCGGTGCGATCAAGCATATGATCCATATAGAAGGTGGCATCGCTCAGATATTCCTTGAGCGTCGGAGCTTCCGGATCCCAATTGGCGAAGATCAGACCCTTGTAGGTCTCGACGCGAGCCTGAAGAGGGCTCCATTCTTCCTTGTCGAGGCCATTGATAAAGGCTTCCTGTTCATAAGGAACATTGACCAACTTGCCGCCGATATCGTAGGCCCAGCCGTGATAGGTGCAGGTAAAGGCCTTTGCATTGCCACCATCCACACGGCAGATGCGCATGCCGCGATGCCGGCACTGATTAAGGAAGACCTTGATCGACTTGTCCTTCTGACGGACCACCACCACCGGGTCCTCGCCGATATAGGACGTCATGTAGTCGCCTGCCTTGGGCAGGTGACTTTCATGGCCCAGAAGAATCCATGAGCGCGCAAAAATCCGTTCTTGCTCAAGCTCGTAGATATTTTCATCGGTATAAATCCGAGGGTCGATCAGGCCGCTATCATTGTCTACGAGCGATAAAAGACCTTCAGTAGTCCATGACGAATGAATGAAATCTTTTTTTCTTTCCGATGACATTTTTGTCTCCCAAATTTCTAATAGTTACGATCTATTGTGAATATCCGTGTATTCGCTATTGTTAAATTTCCTAAAAGAAACTTCTATATCCGATGTAGGAAGTATTTGACTTACCTTGGCAAATGAGACAGCTGAACTAATATGGTCAACTAAAGCATCAACAGCATCCTGAGACTTTCGCGATAGTGCTAGATCAAATATTTTTTTATGTTCGGCATGTACTAATTGTCCTGGGTTCTGCCGTGAAGTATATGTCAGGCGACGATATCTTTCGGATTGCCGGTATAGGATATCTCGAAAACGCAATGTCCACATAGAGTCGCAAGCAGAAACTAGAGCTTCGTGAAATTCACGGTTCCGCATCTCCCAATGGCCAAAAGTATCCTCTCCCGCCTCATCTAGACGTTGCTCAGCCAAGGTTAATTGATGAAAGGCTTGCACTACACGCCCTTCCCAATCGTCACCCCCGTTGGCAATACTTGCCTGAAAGGCGGAAACTTCGAGCAGCAGCCGTGTATTCACCAAGTCCTGAAAATCCTCGATTGACATCGGAGCAACGGAAAAACCGCGTTGCGCATTGGCGACAACCAAGCCGTCCGATACAAGGAGAGACAATGCCTCGCGGATCGTCCCCGTGCTGACACCATAGCGCGCGCTAAGTGGTTCCAACTTTATCTTTGATCCAGGAGGAAACGTCCCGTGCACAATATCTTCGCCGAGATCACGGTATGCACGCTCGATCAAGCTCTTGGGTTTGCCACCCGAAAGCTCCTTACTCTGCCGCAGTGCAACTGTTTTATCGGTCATGCTCACCAGTCATCTCCTAATATCATCGAGTCGTTGAATTTGTTCCCTTTCCAATTTTTATCGATATTTTGAAATTTGTCAAAAATTCTAACCCTTATCATGACTGCGACTCTGGCAAGCCGTAGCGGGCTAAAACTGCAACGATCTCTTGAAGGACAGATGAGTCTTCTATCGTTGGCGGAATTGTCCAAGCTTCCCCATTCGCAATTTTCCGGATCGTTGCGCGCAAAATCTTTCCGGATCTGGTCTTTGGCAGTTGCTTTACCTCGAGAATTGCCCTTGGCGTTGCGATTGGGCCAATCCTATTACGCACTGCGGACACAGCATTTGCGCAGATATCTTTTGACCTGGCCGATGAACCATCCGTAACGACGCAGAAACCCAGCGGCACTTCGCCTTTGATCGCGTCTGTAACGCCGATCACAGCGCATTCCGCGACTTCGCGCACGGTAGACATGGCTTCTTCGATCGTACCAGTAGAAAGCCTGTGCCCAGCAACATTGATAATGTCGTCGGTCCGGCTCATGATATAGACATAACCTTCCTCATCTACATATCCGGCATCGCCGGTCATGTAGTGCCCCGGAAATTCAGAAAGATAGGTTTTGCGAAAGACGGGGTGGTCGTTCCACAAGGTCTGCAATGCACCAGGCGGCAAGGGTAATTTGACCGCTATCGAACCGGTATGGCCGACAGGAACAGACGCTCCTTCAGGATCAAGGATGCGGATATCATACCCCGGCATGGGTACCGCGGCCGAGCCATATTTGACAGGAAGAGCGCCTAACCCAATAGGATTTGCAGTCATTGGCCAACCGGTCTCGGTCTGCCACCAATTGTCCATGACTGGAATTCCAAGAGCATGTTCCGCCCATTGGATTACGCTAGGATCACCCCGCTCGCCGCCGATGTAGACAGCCCGCAGCGACGAAAGGTCGTAATCCCCTGGCAATCGACCTTCCGGATCCTCCTTGCGGATGGCTCGCAGCGCTGTAGGGGCCGTAAATAGCAAGTTGACGTTATGCTGAGAAACCACTCGCCAAAATGTTCCGGCGTCAGGAGTGAAAACCGGCTTTCCTTCAAAAACCACTGTTGCACAGCCAGCCAACAACGGGCCATACACAATATAAGAGTGCCCAACGACCCACCCCAAGTCAGATGCTGCCCAATAGACATCACCTGCGGCCATGTCGAAGATATGCTTCATCGACCAGACCAAGGCAACCTGATACCCGCCTTGCTGCCGGACAACCCCCTTGGGCTTTCCTGTCGTTCCTGAAGTATAGAGAATGTAAAGCGGGTCTATACTTGCTACTTCCACGCAGGCTGGTCTGTCACTGCGCGACAATGCTTGCGCCCATTCCGTGTCCCAGTCACGGTCTCGATCGTTATCCAGTTCGCAAACGAGTTGTGGGCGTTGGAGAATTATTGTTGCCCGGGGCTTGTGAAGACTGTTAGCTATCGCCTCGTCGATCAGCGGCTTGTAGGCAATGACGCGATTTGGCTCTAGCCCGCAGGATGCTGAGACAATGACTTTCGGCTCGGCATCTTCAATTCGAATGGAAAGTTCATGCGCGGCGAACCCGCCAAATACAACGGAATGGACTGCCCCCAAGCGAGCACATGCCAGCATGGCGATGACCGCTTCGGCAATCATGGGCATATAGATAATGACACGATCACCCTTCACCACGTCATGGCTGCGCAACACCGACGAAAACACTTCGACCGCATCCAGGAGATCAGAAAAGGTATAAGTGCGGCTTATGCCCAGAATAGCACTGTCGTAGATTAGCGCAGTGTCATCGCCGCGACCCGCCAGTACATGCCGGTCAACCGCGTTCCAGCAAGCATTGCAGGTTCCATCGGAAAACCAAAGGGCCAGACCTTCTTCGTCGATTTCGTTTTTCGTAGGCTGCTTGATCCAATCGATTGACTCCGCAGCCTTGGCCCAGAAGCCATCGGCATCCGTCTTCCAGGCCTCGTAAGTTGCGGGGTAGTTTGACATAAATTTCCTAGCCGATTCAAATATTAAGTGCGACGTTGCCGACAGCATGGCCGGTCTCGACAAGTTCATGCGCCTGAACGATGGATTCCAGTGGAAACACGCTCGCGATATTGTGAATGATTCCGTCCGTCGAAATCAACTCGTTGACTCCTTCCGAAATCTCTCGACGTCTCGCCTTGGTCAAATGATAGAGAATAAAGAAATCGAACCCGATATTCTTCAGGATGGATTTTGAGAACGGCACCTTGAACTCACGTTCGGAACTGCCGTAAGCGACTACGCGGCCTTCTTTTGCCAGCGCAGCAACATCAAGATCGACGTTAGTAGAAAGGTCCACTTCTACGATAAGATCGACTCCATGTCCTTCGGTCGCGCCCTGGATCACGCGCAGCGTATCGTCTTGCTGATAATTAATGGCTACATCCGCGCCTGCGGACAAAGCCAGTTCAGCTTTTTCAGGGCTACTGACCGTGGTCAGTATTCGAGCAGCCCCAAGCCTCCGAGCGAACTGGATTGCGTAATGTCCGACGCAGCCCGCGCCGCCAGCAATCAATACGTTCTTCCCGTGAAGGTCTCCGTTTAAGGTGAGTGCGTGCAAAGCAGTCGATGCGGGGATACCCAGGCAGGCACCTACCTCGAATGGTATGCGGTCAGGCAAGGCTGCTATAAAATCTTCAGGCACGACAACGAATTCAGCCGCAGTGCCAGTAGTGCGACCCCATGCAGCGTTATATATCCACACACGCTGGCCGATTCGATCAGGGTTAACACCTTTGCCAACAGCCTCGATTACTCCTGCACCGTCACTGTGTGGTGTACGGGGGAATGGCCAAGCAGAAGGTATATGCCCGCCTCTGACCTTGACGTCCGATGGGTTTACCCCTGAAGCTTTCAGCCTGACGAGAACCTCGCCCGCATTTGGGGCTGGCATTGGCATATCCACCAAGGACAGCACCTCTGATGCTTCACCGATTTTTCCGTATTGGACAGATCTCATCGTCGAATCCATTCACATTATATCTAGGTGTTTCCTGGCGGTTCCTCGACCAATCACCCAGGGCAGGGCAGATCGGTCGGTCGCCTCCCCACAAATCGAAATCACGAAATGCGGGGAGGGCTTACCATTAGAACTTAGCCTTAAACGAAACGCCCCAGGTCCGCGGCATTCCGGCATAGCGTACCAAGCTATCCAAGGGCAGTTGCACGCTGTTCCAGTAGTATTTGTTCCCAATATTGCGCACGAACAGATCGAATTGGTAATTGTCATCATTGGTCATGACGGCAAGGTTAGTATCGAACAGTGGGTAGCCGTCGATCCTGAACAAAGGATCACCCTCAAGATCGCCGCGAGACGAGCTTGAATAGCGGCCATTCGCAGTCAAACGCGCATTGAGGTTAGGCCCAACATCAAAGCCATAAGTCAGCGTACCATTCAGCTGAAATTTTGGCGTGAAAGGGAAGCTAGCCCCTGCAAAATCCCTTGCTTGACCAAAATCATTGAAACCTGAATAAGTGTCGATCTTCGCGTTAAGATAGGTAGCAGTAACCCTGGCATCCAATCCCCTGAACAACGGCACGGAGAGTTCACCTTCGATACCGAAGATATGTGATTTCGGAATGTTCTTGATACTATTCAAAGTCACGTAGACAGGATCAGGAGTATTCACAAACAACTGCTTGTCACGGTAGTCATAGTAGAATGCTGATGTGTTGAAGATCATGCCTCGAGCCGGGCTGGTCTTGATCCCAACCTCGAAAGCGCGAACCTCTTCCTGCTTTGCCGGATCATACTGCGGTGCGACGTTTGCATTGATATTGGGAAAAGCCCCAGACTTGAAGCCTCGCGCTGCCGATGCGTAAATCAGTACGTCGTCGTTGACATGATAATCCAAAGCAATGCGACCAGAGAGATTGTCTTCGTCCAGTACCTTGCTCACCATGCCCTGGGCATTGACCCCGAAGGGCACAAGATCAGCGAGATAAGTCACACATCCGCCGGGTTGCACATTTGCCCCGAATGGTGTCGCATAATTGAAAAATGCATTCCAGGAAGCGGCAATGCTGTTATCGCCCTGATCCTTCGAGCAGCCCGAAAATTCAGCCTTGTCCTTGGTATAGCGCATCCCAAAGGTGAGATTGAGTTGATCGTTTAGTTTGTATTCTACCTGACCAAACACGGCTTTGGACGTGACCGTCTGATTGATCAGGTTTTCCCAGTCGCGAAAACCCCATTGAATGTCTTCCAACTGAGCTGTCGTGGTACTGGGCGGTGCGGATAACAGGCCGAAGGTTCTGACCAGAGCGACCGTACTAATAGTTGCACCCCAACTTTTGTCATTCTCGCGAATCTTGTCACGAGCAAAGAAGGCACCTGCGACCCAATGCAAGCGGTCAGAATCGCCGCTGAGCCGTAATTCCTGAGAGAAGGACTTGATCGAGCCTTCGCCCAGACCAATCAGGTTTTCGATATCCCAGCCGCCCGTATCATACCCTTCATGTCGAGTGAAATGAGCATAGCTGGTAAGTGATGTCAGCTTGATGGCGTCCGTGACATTTACCTCACCGCGCAACGCAAATGACAGCATTTCATTATTCTTGCGGAAATCGAGTGGAGCCGGGGTGAAATTATTCCCCCCTCCATTCATACCGCCCCATGGAAGATTTTGTATGACCCAATTTGCCTGCTTTCCACTGGTCGGCGTGTAAGACTGGCTGAAAATTTCAGTGGGCAGCCCTAAACCCGGTGCTGCAGCCTGCCATTCGGCTGGTGTGTTCAGTCCGAGAAACGCAATGAGCCCTCTGGGGAACGCGGCAATTGATTGCCCCGCCTGAGTGTCGGATTTATCTTTCCACCAATTTGCGGTAAGCAGGAATTTGGCGCTGTCCGAAGGTTCCCAACCTAATGAAAAACGTGCTGCAGCCTTGTCCACCTTGCCAAGACGCTGGCCGTGGGTGACGCTGACCTGCCAACCCTTATCAGCGCGCTGGATATCGAACGCCAGACGCGCATTGAGATTTGGAGCGATTCCGCCATTAAGGAACCCTTCCACCCCATACGATTGGTAGCTGCCAGCAGACAGTTTGACTTCGCCACTCTGATCGGAAGTTGGTTTGTTGGCGATACTGTTGATCAGACCACCCGTCGTGTTCCGGCCATACAATGTGCCTTGAGGGCCTTTCAGAACTTCAACCCGACTGAGGTCGAGCGACAGACCCTCTGTCATGATCGGGTAGGGATATGCAATTTCGTCAAGGTAGACGCCGACGGGAGAAGAAGTAGACATGTTGGGAGTGTTGAAACCGACTCCTCGCAATGTATAGATCGGAGGTCCGCGGAATGATTTGGCTACGGTGAAGCCAGGCACAAGGGTGGCAATGTCCTTGACATCAACGACCCCAAGGGCTTCCATCTGGCCTGCGCCGAACGCAGCAATTGCAATGCCTATATCCTGAGTGTTTTGATCACGCTTTTGAGCGGTCACAACGATCTCGCCAAATGGCGTATCATCTGCGGCCACCTCCGCGTTGCCGTCACCGTTTTCTATGGCCTGCGCGAATGTCGAAGACGGGATTAACACCGAAGCCATCAAGCCAATTTTGGCGAGCCTCACAGCCGATTGCAGTCGTGCATTGGGCGATAGAACTGGTTTCATTAAAAACTCCCCTCCTGATGTTTCCTCGTTCGAACTGTCATTGTGACATGGTCGATCTAAATACGAGTCGCCTCCTAATATTCCTTTTAATAATAATGTCAATATTTTTAGAAGAAGGAATTTTGTGGTAATGCTATCAGCCAGCGAGAAAGCTTCTCTGGGAAGTCAATTGATAGGCGGTCAGAACCCTGTGGTTTCCTGGCACACCCTCCTCTATATTTGCCGTGGAACTTGTCATTGACTCCATCTCCGGATAATTCCGCGCTATGACATTTGGAAATGCTTCAGACTCGGTTGACTCGCCAATTAGGACTCTCGGCGCCGCTGTGCCTTGCCCCGATGGCGCTTGCATCAGGCGGGGCCTTGGCAGCCGCGTGGGCCCGTTCTGGAACACTCGCGCTGGTTGGCGGCGGCTATGGTGAACTTGAGTGGGTTAGGCGCGAATACTGCATTGCGGTAAGCAAACTGGTGGCAATACCGAGCGGCCTTTCCCGCCTTGGCTGCGGATTCATTACCTGGAGGCTGGCACAGGATGGCAGCGCCTTCGATTGGCTGCTGGATCAGCAGGCGAAGCCTGCGGCAGTCATGCTATCATTCGGTGATCCAACCCCCTGGATAAAACGCCTCGCGGATCGTGGCATACCAGCTATTTGCCAGATTCAGCGTGCCGACCAACTCAAGGCAGTGTTAGACGCGGGCGCCTCCATCGTTGTCGCGCAAGGCAGTGAGGCCGGAGGCCACGGAATGAATTCCTCGCTGGGGCGGGGCACCTTCACTCTTGTGCCGGAGCTTGCCGATATCCTTGCCGGCGTTTCCCCCAATACACTGCTCATCGCAGCAGGAGGCATCAGTGACGGACGAGGGCTCGCCGCTAGCCTGATGCTGGGTGCGGATGGTGCCATGATCGGCAGCCGTGCTTGGGCAACACTGGAAAGCATGGCTTCAATCAGGGCAAAGCAGGTTGCCCTCGCCACAACGGGTGATGAGACCATTCGGAGCGGCATATTCGACATATTGCGAGGAAAATCCTGGCCGAGGCCATATGACTTTCGCGCCCTGCGAAACTCGATTCATCGCGAATGGGAGGGGCGTGAAACGGCGCTCTTGGCCAATCCCAATGAAGCTAGGCATGGATATGAACAAGCTGTCAAAGCGGAGGACTACGACTTGGCTCACATCCCGATTGGCGAATGTGTCGGCTCAATCAATGATATACCTTCGAGTGCGGAGTTAATTACTCGCATTGTTGATGATGCGATTAAGAGGCTCTCGCACTGAATCACTAACCGGCTTGGACTTGTAACGGTCGTCTAATCGCATCCCCGTCAAGAGGGATTTTTCACATATTTCCGCACTCTACGCTTGGAGATCGTAGCGATGGGTATTCGGGTCTGCGCTTTCTGGTTTGATTGCACCGGGACGCGTCGTTTGCCAGGAACACGGTCGTCTACGCGGTCGAGACGTGCTCGCCGCATGATAGGTTTCGTAAGGAGGGATCTTGCCAATGTTTAGTTCGCATTTTACCGATATGGCACTTGCAGCCGTTACAACGCAATGATCCAGTCCGCGTCCCGGCAGGGACGGCTCGGTGCGCCCAAAGCGTTGGCGCAAACGATAAAGCAGATTTTAACTCAGTCAGTTATCCTTTCTATTGTGTTGCGCACCTCATGCAGCAGCACCGGCTGAACGATTGAACAGTTCGCCAGTCTTAAGCATGGTATGCATGATGACCGCAAGTTTGCGCGCAACCGCGACAGCCGCTCGCTTAAACCCGATCTTCTCCCTGAGCTTTACGCCCCAACTGCGCAAAACGCTGTCTGCTGTCGTCCGCGTGAGGATCACCATCGCGGCTTCATACAGCAATGCGCGTAAGTGAGTATCACCACGCTTCGAGATGCGCCCGGCATAGTCGACCTCACCTGATTGGTAGCGTCTGGTGGTCAAGCCGATCCAGGCACCGACAGAGCGCGACTTGGCAAAGTTGGCCGGATCCTCGATCGCTGCAATAAAGGACGACGCTGTTACCACGCCGATACCGGGTACCCGCAGGCGTACCTCCCCATGCAGCACCTTCAAGCGGTATTTTGGTGCCCAGACAATGTGATAAGGGTGATGAAAAGCCGTGTGAGACCCACGTGAATATGGCATAAGCACTATCCTCCAGAAAATGACTTCGCCTGCGAGCCGGTCATTTTCTGGAGGATAGTGCTGAGCAAACAAAAATGGCTGAAGCCTCTTACCAGCTAGAAGCTGGTGGGTTTACTCCAAAGGTGAGACACTAAAATTCTTTACTCATAAATCCGGGCAATTATCTTTAGGCGGCCATCTTCAAACCATTTTACCCTGCGTGTCAGAGAAGGAGGCTGCGTTCACGAATCATCGCCCCAGCCTTTTTGAACACGGCGACATCCAAGCCTATCTCGGCAGCCATGCGGACAACCGCACCGGTGAGACCGCCGTATTCTGAACGCCGCCCGGCTTCGAGGTCCCGCATCATGGATCTCGTTCCATCATCAGGAGAGCTCGCGACGAAAACCAGTCAGCGTCGTCGGCAGTCCGACGGCGAATCGATACCTACCTTCAATTTCAGTCCGCAAACTTCTGACATAACTCCATCAGAATGTCGGTCGATGCAGCACTCGCAATTCCGGCCTTGTGTAAAATATTAGCTAGAAGCTCAGCAGTTGACGTCCCCCTTGTTTTTTCCTGCGGTTTGAATGAGAGCGGTCATGCGCTTCTCGATTATGCTGCCTACTGGCGCGAAGATCGTGACAATCCTGCGCTCAAGCGTTTCTTCACGCTGCTTGATGAACACTATCCCGCTCCCGAAGCTTTCTGAACTGCGCGCCGTGCTTTAGCTAAAGCCCGGTCCGTTGCCATAAATCTTGAAATCATCGGAACCACCAGTTTTTCAGGCTTTCGTTTAGCTTCCTTTTTATCCGCACTGATGACGGTCGCATAATCGAGCAAATCAGAATATATCTCTGCGGGAAATTCAATGGTCATCTTGACCGGTTTGTCCTCAATCACATCATCCAGTTTGAGTTTGGTCATCGCCGCTCTCCAATGGGCGCGAGCACCAAATCTCGCGTCACAATCACGCGCACCGGAAAGCCGGGGCGGATCGTTAGTGTAGGTTTTATATCCAGTTCGCGCGATACGATCTTTTGTCCCGCCTGATTAACACCATCCTGTGTCCCGCGGCGCAGAGCGCGAGTAAGATTATGATCGCTACCCGACCCGGTTTCTGCGCCAATTCCAAGCAGCGTAGAAATCAGCGCGGCTTTGATAACATTACCCCAATGATAATTGGTGCGGTCTTGCAGTCCGGCAAATCCGCGCGTATCTGCACCGGGTTGTCGGTTCAGGACGAGCGAGCGCCCATCAGGCAAGATCAACCGGTCCCAAACCAACAGAACTCGGTTTTGACCAAAGGTGACATCGGCATCATATTCGCCAATCAGCCGCGACCCTTGCGGAATCAGTAAAATTCGCCCCGTTGGACTGTCATAGACATTTTGGGTGACCTGAGCGGTTATCTGCCCGGGCAAGTCAGACCGGATGCCGGTAATCAACGCCGCCGAAATGATGCTGCCAGCCTGAATGATGTTCGGATCGACCGGCATGGACAACCGTTCGCTGGAAATGGTTTGTCGATTGCCTGTTCTTTGCAGAAAGCCCGATGTGGGCGGTTTTTCTTCGGTTGCTGTTGACGGTGTATCGTTTGCAGCAAGAGCGCTGCGCAAGTCGAACGGTGTTGTTGGGGCAGATGCTCCTCTCTCCGACCCGTTGACCCCGCCCAGAAACAAACGGCTCAAACGCGCCGCTTCGCGCTCCTGCAACGCCAGTTGCCGTGCGGTTTCAGTGGGATCTGTTTGTGACGGCGGCGGTGTGCCTATGGGCGGCAATTCTGCAATATCGCCGCGCTGCGCCGCTGCCAAAATCGGCGCGCCCAGATCGCCCGGTAGCGGCGGCCCGAGCTGAGGCACTTGACTATAATCTTTGGGAGCGCCGGATAGACCGTCAGGAAGATTAGTCCCGCCGTCGGAATATAACTCTGTCGGTGGGGCATCGCCCGTCGATTGCAAAGCATAGGTGAACAGACCGCCAATCCCGGTTAATATGACCGCACTGCCGATACCGATGGTCTTGCGTGAGAGCCGCATCACGCGCGGAATCTCGCCGCGCAGTTTCAGGTCTGGTGTAGCGGCACGCGGTTCAATCTCGGGCTGCCCTAGCTCCTCACGGTGGGCATCAATGCCATCGCCCGTCATTTGCGCGTACTCTGCTTGTTGCGGATGATCCGCACCTTTTGCTCGGATTTCTTGTCACCAAGGCGCAACTCGGCAGCGACGAACAACCGGTCCACAATCAAATGACGACCGGACACACGAAAATTGACCAACTCGCCCTGCCCACTTTTCCCAATTACGAAAATAGGCGGCATATCGCCTTGTGATATACTTTCGGGAAACTCGACAAAGACGCGAACGCCATCATCGAACACACGGATCGGCCGCCAGTCGGGCTTGTCGCCCTTGAGTTTATAACGGAAGTTGATTGCAGATAGGTCGATACCAGTTGCGACTGGCGCGGTTGCGGCATTTTGGGCATTCGTAGCATGCAGGGCTATCAGCGCATCCTGCGGATAATTCCAGGAAATCGACGCCATGTAAGTGGAACGATTGGCGGTAAGTTCGAGATGATAGGTACGCCGGTTAGTGTTTATGATCATATTGGTTTTGAGGTCGCTTCGCGTGGGTTTCACAAGGATATGCACACGAGAATTTGGACCTGCGCCGCTTATCGTATCGCCAATGATCCAACGCACAGTGTCACCTGCGGCAACTGGGCCACTACCAACCAATTGCTCACCTTCTTGCAGCGCAATCTCCGTCACTTTGCCTGGAGCCGCATAAACTTGATACAATGCGCCATCGGTATAGGGATATTGCTGAATGGCATTAACAAAGCCGTCGCTCTCTGGTTGGACACGCGCTGATTGGTTTGCATTTTCTATTCGGTTTGCCGTTCCGACAGTGTTTCTAACCTTATCCATTTTTCCGATCTTCGGTGCCGCTTTCAACTGCTCTGGCAATGGCAACGGAACCGGCATTTCTACAATTTCAACTTGCTTGGGCAGTGCTTGCAAAGGCTGTGCTTCCAATGCGTTTTCAAAATTAACTTTGTCTTTGGCGATGACCGGATTGGGCGTGAGACTGGCTGTTGTCAGCAAGATTGCGACGCTGGAAAGGAGCGCGGCTTTGCACTGTAAAAATTTCATGATCCAAGTTCCTTTGACCAGTTAATGACATCGATGAAGAGGCCGAGCGGGTTTTTGCGCAGGGCATCGGGGGTGCGCGGCGGATTTATCGAAACGGTGAGGATAGCAGACCAACGGCTTGTCTCAGCCAGACTGCCATCGCGGTATCGCCGCTCTGTCCAGGCCACGCGGAAGCTCGAAGGTGATGCGCGAATGACACTTGCGACATCAACCGCGACTTGTTCCTTGCCGATATTGGCAAAGGGATCGTTGGTGCGGGCATAATCATTTAAGGCCAATGCACCTTTGGGCGAGGTAAATTCATAGGCGCGTAGCCAGTTGCCGCGCACAATCACCGGATCAGCAGGAATGCCGCGTACCTGTTCGATAAACTTGGCGAGATGAAAAGCTATTTGCGGGTCGCTGGGGTTGGGAGGAACATCGGCAGGCCCTGCAACGCGGGCCTCACCCAATTTATCGACCTCGACCACCCAGGGCACTATCGAGCCGCGCGCGCCCTGCCAGACAAGGCCCGAAGCCAGGCCGCCCGAGAGTATCAAGGTTCCAAAAAACGCGAGCCGCCAGTTTTTCGCCTGCACGCGGGCCGAACCAATCCGGTCGTCCCAGACCTGGACTGCGCGCTGGTATGGTGTTTCTGGCTGCGGCGTTTTGCCATAGCGGATGGAAGGTCTGGTGAACATTTTCACTCCTTTTCTTTGGTGTCGATGGATGCGCCTGCGCCGCCTCCATCACCTGATCGCAGTGTGTGTGCGGTAACGGTGGCGGCATGACCAATGGACTGGCGACTTTTCATATTTTTAGCCCAAGCAGGCTGCGCGGAACCGCTTGTACCATCGGAAGCAGCGTCGCTTCCGCCGCTGATCGTCCCGCCCGCTGCGGTAATTGCGCTGCGCCCACCTTCGCGGAAGCTTGATTTCATGGAGTCTGCGGCTTTGTGCAAAGGAGACTTGGCGGCATGGCCTGCGCTTTTACCTACGGAAGCTATTCCCGAAGCGACGGCCCCACCGCCGCTTTTTCCTGCCGAACCAATGCTGTAAGCAGTAGTCGCGCCGCCTGCGGCTTTGGCGCTGCCATGCGCCATGCCCGAGGCTGCACTGGCCGCAGCCCCGCCTGCCAGTTTTGCACCAGCGGCCGCGCCAACCGCAAGTCCGCCAGCAGCCAACGCCGTTCCTGCCGCCGCACCTGCGCCCAATTGCGGACCTCCCGATACAATGCCGTTAGCAATGCCAGGACCAAAAATACCGAGACCCAGCAACGACAGGCTGGCGAGCACGATACCCATCGCGTCTTCGATTGTGGGTTCTGCTGATCCAATGGCGGCAGTAAACTCTGTGAACAGGGTCGAGCCAATTCCGATAATGACCGCGAGGACTAGCACCTTGATGCCGGAAGAAATAACATTGCCCAGCACGCGCTCGGCCATGAAAGCGGTCTTGCCAAACAGCCCGAAGGGAATGAGGATGAACCCGCATAAGGTGGTGAGCTTAAATTCAATCAGCGTGATGAAGAGCTGGATCGCAAGAATGAAAAAGGCGAGCAGCACTATCGCCCAGGCAAACAGCAGAATGATGATCTGGATAAAATTTTCAAAGAAGCTGACATAACCCATCAGGTCAGCGATGGAATCGAGCAATGGCTGACCTGCATCGAGACCAACTTGCGCTATCCGTCCCGGCTGCAATAATTCAGCGGCGCTGATGCTGCCGCCGCTAGCTTTGAGGCCCAGTCCGGCAAAGCTCTCGAAAATGATCCGCGCCAGACCGTTCCAGTTGCCGATAATATAAGCAAAAGCGCCAACAAAGAGCGTCTTCTTGACAAGCTTGGCGATGATGTCATCGCCCTCACCCCATGACCAGAATAGAGCCGCCAAGGTGACATCGATCACAATCAGCGTGGTCGCAATGAAAGCCACTTCGCCGCCCAACAGGCCAAAGCCGCTATCTATATAGCGTGCAAATATATCGAGAAAACGATCAACGACACCGGTTCCGCCCATATCAGTTTTTTCCCGCTATCGGAGATTTGACGGGGGTATCGCCCAGACCATCCTCATCGATCGCAGGATTTGGAATAGGCGGCGCAGCATCTTCGCGCAGCGCCGGATTGGCTGAAACGCTGGAACGAAAAAAGCGGCTGCGCATTTCCGCCCACGCCCGCAGACAGCGCGCATCATCCGCGCCCGCCACCCCTAGATTCTGGCAACGCCGAAGCTCCGCCCGCACCGGATCATTCCCGCTTTCATCCACCGCGACGACAACGATCTCGGTTTTCGGTGGTGCTGGCTTTTGCATCTGGATCAAGGTCATGGTGACCGCAATCCCGAGGGTGGCTGCCGCAACAATACGAGCGAAACTTTTCATGGGCTGAAGTCCGCGCTCAGTTAGGGAACATCGAGGCTTTGACGGGGACATAGCCTTTACCGCCGCCCATAAATCGCCGCAATTGCTCGCGGCCCTGAGCCTGCGCTGCCGCCTTTTGCGCCGCATCGAGCGATTGCGCCCTGCCAATCGAGGCCATCGTCGCGGTCAGATCGGCAAGCTGCTGCGATTGCAATGCCATCATCTGGTTGCCTGCTTGGGCCGCTTGTAAGGCTCCCGATGCCGACTGGCTCGCAGTGACCAAGTTCTTCATCGCACTGCGCGAACCCTCAATATTGCCAACGGCGCCGGCCTGCACTTTGAGCGCATCCTCGAATGCGCCAACGCTGTTCGTCCAGCGCGAGCGCGCATCGTTGACCAAAGTTTTCTGCGAGGCGTTGAGGTCTATGCTTTTATATTTTGTCGCAAATTCCTGATCGATCTGCTTCACATCATAGCCGAGATTCTGGGCTTGATTGAGCAGTTGCTGTGTTTGCCTGATTTGCTGCTGCAAAGGTTCGAACACCGTCAGCGGCAGCGTGGTAAGGTTCTTCGCATCGTTGAGCAAAGAGGTTGCCTGATTTTGCAAAGATCGGATCTGGTTGTTAATCTGTTCGAGTGCGCGAGCGGCCTGGATAACATTCTGCGCATAGTTCGTCGGATCATAGACGATGACAGCTCCTGCGGGCGCACCGGCCACCACCATGCTGGCGATAGCAACAGAGGCAACAATCGATTTTCTGATACGTGAAATGGTCATGACATTACTCCTTCTTGGGTTTGGGGGACTTGAGTTTGAGGAACTGGTGGTGCGATAAATTCGGAAAGGAGATCAGCAGCCCAATCGAGGCCGCGATGGTGCAGCCAGAGGTCGGCAAAATTATCGGTGCCGTGCTCGTCGACTAGTTCGGATATTTTGAGCTGGTCGGCCTTTGACGATGTGGCGGTGAAGGCGAGCGCAACCTCGCCAAGGCCGAGTTCAAACAGCCGGTTGCCGCTGGCGCTCTGGCAATAATAATCGCGCTTGGGCGTCGCCCGCGCCAATATCTCGATCTGACGGTCATTGAGACCAAAACGCCGGTAGATTGCCAATATCTGCGGTTCGATGGCGCGCTCGTTGGGCAGGAATATCCGTGTCGGGCAGCTTTCGATAATTGCAGGTGCAATCGCGCTGCCTTCAATATCGGCCAGACTCTGCGTTGCGAAAATCACGCTGGCATTTTTCTTACGTAGCGTTTTGAGCCATTCGCGGAGTTGCGCGGCAAAAGCCGGACTGTCGAGTACCAGCCAGCCTTCGTCGATGATGATCAGCGTGGGGGAGCCATCAAGCTGCCCTTCGATCCGGTGGAATAGGTAGGAGAAAACCGCTGGCGCAGCGGCGGAACCGGTCAGGCCTTCGGTCTCGAATGCCTGGACGCGCGCATCACCCAAATGTTCGCTCTCGGCATCGAGCAACTGGCCATAAGGCCCGCCAACCAGATATGGCGCAAGCGCCTGTTTGAGCGCCTGCGATTGCAGCAACACTGCCAATCCCGTCAGTGTCCGTTCGGAAACAGGTGCGGTCGCAAGCGAGTTTAGCGCCGACCAGATATGTTCCTTGGCCTGTGGATCAATCACGACGCCTTCCGATGCCAGTATCGCTGCGAGCCAGTCTGCCGCCCAATTGCGCTGCGCCGCACCGTGGATGTTGGCCAGCGGCTGCAATTGCACAGTACCGCTTGGATCGTCATCACCGTCCCGGTTCAAGCTGGATCCCAAATCCTGCCAGTCGCCGCCACAGGCCAAAGCTGCCGCGCGAATTGAACCGCCAAAGTCAAAGGCAAAGATTTGCGCCTTGTCATAACGCCGGAATTGCATCGTCATCAAAGCGAGCAAAACAGATTTTCCGGCCCCGGTTGGGCCGACAATCAGGCAGTGGCCGACATCGCCGACATGCAAGGAAAACCGGAACGGGGTCGAGCCTTCGGTCTTGCCGAACAGCAGGGGAGGAGCTGCAAAATGCTCGTCCCGTTCCGGCCCGGCCCACACGGCTGAAAGGGGGATCATGTGGGCAAGGTTGAGAGTAGATATGGGCGGCTGACGCACATTGGCATAAACATGACCGGGCAAGCTACCGAGCCATGCCTCAATCGCGTTCATGCCTTCGGCAATGACCGTGAAATCGCGACCCTGAATAATCTTTTCAACGAGGCGCAGCTTTTCAGCGGCAATGGCGGGGTCTGCATCCCAAACTGTCACCGTGGCAGTAACATAGCATTGCCCCAGCATATCCGAACCCAGTTCCTGCAGGGCCATATCGGCGTCTGCCGCCTTGTTCGACGCATCATTGTCGAGCAGCGTCGAGGCTTCGTTGGTCATGACTTCCTTGAGGATAGCGGCGACCGATTTGCGCTTGGCGAACCATTGGCGACGTATCTTGCCGAGCAATTTGGTGGCATCGGCTTTGTCGAGCATCAATGCGCGGGTGGACCAGCGGTAGGGAAAGGCGAGCCGGTTCATCTCGTCGAGAATGCCGGGGAAGGTCACACTCGGAAATCCGATCACCGTAAGCGTGCGTAGATGCTGATCGCCCAATTTTGGTTCTAACCCGCCGGTCAGCGGTTCATCGGCAAGCAGCGCGTCCAGATGCATCGGTGTTTCGGGAACGCGGACATACTGCGACTTGGTCGAAACTGTGCTGTGCAAATAGGTCAGCGTTTCGCTATCCGAAAGCCAATGTGCCTCGGGAACAAAGCCTTCGAGCAACCCAAAAACCCGGTCGGTGCGATCAATGAAACTCTTCAAATGTTCGCGCGGATTGACGCCTTTTTCTGCCTTACCCTCATAGAGCCAGTTTTCCGCGCGTGCGGCATCTTCTGCTGGCGGCATCCACAGCAGCGTTAGATAATAGGCACTTTCATAATGCGCGCCTTCTTCGGCAAATTGTTCGGCACGTTCGCGCTCGACCAGCGCCGAGGCTGGATCGGGAAAAACACTTGTCGGATAATCGAGCGCCGGACGCCGCACCGCTTCGACAAATATCGCCCAGCCTGACCCCAAACGCCGCAGCACATTGTTGAGCCGCGCGGTAGTGGCGACGAGTTCTGCTGGCGTGGCGCTATCCAGATCAGGTCCGCGAAAACGGGCGCTGCGCTGAAAGCTCCCATCCTTGTTGAGGATCACGCCTTCGGCAATCAATGCTGCCCAGGGCAAAAAATCTGCCAAGCTAGAGGTCTTGTGCTGATATTCGCGCAGGTTCAACATCACCGCCTCAGACTTTCAGATAATTGGGAAAGCGCATGTGACGACGAGCGACATCGACAAATTGCGGATCGCGTTTGGCCGCCCAAACCGAGAGCGCATGGCCGATGCCCCAAAGCACGAGACCGACAAGCCAGAGCCGCAGGCCAAGACCAACCGCGCCAGCGAGCGTGCCATTGGCAATCGCAAGACCGCGCGGCGCACCGCCCAGCAATATCTGTTCTGTGAGCGCGCGGTGCACCGGAACGGTGAAACCGGGAATGGAGGCGGAGGGATCGTTCTGAAAATCCATCAGACCAAAGCCCCACCACCGAAGCTAAAGAAGCTCAGAAAGAATGAGCTCGCGGCAAATGCAATCGACAGCCCAAAGACAATCTGGATCAGCCGCCGGAACCCGCCCGCCGTATCGCCAAATGCCAGAGTGAGTCCCGTTGCGATGATGATGATGACCGCCATGATCTTGGCGACCGGGCCTTGTATCGATTCCAATATCGATTGCAGCGGCGCTTCCCAAGGCATGGAGGAGCCTGCCGCCTGTGCCGGACTGCTCAAGGCAATGCCAACGCACAAAGCCAAGCTAGCAGTTGCCAGTCGTTCGCGGCCAGAAGATATGCATTTGATCATATAGATTCTCCGGATTTTAAGGGTGAAGTCGAAGTGCAAAGAGACGAAATCTGATATTCTCCATCTGGCCCGAGCCCATCGACGCGGGCGAGTTCGGCGAGACGGCGGCCTGAGCTTGTCCGAACTAGAACGGCGATGATATTGATGGTTTCTGCGATGAGCGCGCGAGGGACGGTGACCACCGCTTCTTGAATAAGCTGCTCCATCCGCCGCAAGGTGCCGATGGCGGTCCCGGCATGGATGGTGCCGATGCCGCCTGGATGGCCGGTACCCCATGCTTTCAGCAAGTCGAGCGCTTCTGCCCCCCGGACTTCACCAATCGGAATACGGTCCGGGCGCAGGCGCAAAGCCGAGCGGACAAGATCGGAAAGCGTGGCCACACCGTCTTTGGTCCGCAACGCGACAAGATTGGGCGATGCACATTGCAGTTCGCGGGTGTCTTCGATGAGCACCACGCGGTCGCTGGTTTTGGCGACCTCGGCCAGCAGCGCATTGGTGAGCGTGGTTTTGCCTGTAGATGTTCCACCTGCAACCAATATGTTCTGACGGTCCGCTACGGCACGACGCAATATGTTGGCCTGCTCCGCCGTCATAATTTCTTTATGCACATAGTCAGCGAGCGAAAACACCGCGACTGCGGGCTTACGGATCGCAAAACTTGGCGATGCAACGACGGGCGGGATTAGGCCTTCGAAGCGTTCCCCGGTTTCTGGGAGTTCGGCAGAAACGCGGGGGCAGCCGCTATGGATTTCGACACCAACGTGATGCGCAACCAACCGGATGATACGCTCGCCTTCGGCGGCGGACATTTCATCGCCGGTATCGCAAATGCCTGCCCCCAATCGGTCAATCCATAACCGCCCATCGGGATTGAGCATGACTTCGATAACATTTGCGTCTTCCAGCCATAGCGCAACCGCAGGACCAAGTGCCGTGCGCAGCATTCGTGTGCCGCGCGAAAATGCTTGTGACCGGATGGGAATGGCGCTCATATTGTGACCTCAAATGTAATCTGCCGATGGTTGGCGGATCAGTGAGGTCAGGTAAGAGAGCCATTATTGGCTCCAGCTCAACAGCAATTTCTGTTCGTCGAGCCATGGCGTAAAAAGACAGGTGATAGCGTAGTCGGTTTTATCGCGATTGCCGTTTCAGCTCGGTTTGTAACTAAAGCCGAACATTCCAAATCGCTATGACTCGGAGGAAATATCCTCGGCAATTTCCTGATGCACGAGCGGCCCTTTCGCCAGACGCCGACCAAGGGCAGCCATGAAAGCATCATAACGGTCCCCGCCTTGTTTGCGCAGAATGGCACGTTCGGATTCTGGCGGCGGCGGCTCACTCGATAACCAGAACCGCACAAATAGCGCGATCATTTCCACACCGACACTAACATCGCGTTCTAGCCGGTTCAATCTGCGGTCCACCTGGTCGAGGCGTTTAGTCAATACTGCTTCGCGGGCCTCATCGGCATCGGGTGAAAGAAAGGATGCAATGGCAGCTTCGGCAATCAGCGAGCGGGATTGTTCGCGCCGATCGGCATAAGCAGCCAGCGCCTCCATCAGTTCAGGCTCAAGATAGGCAGAAAAACGGACTTTGACCGCCATATCTAAAGCTCTATGCCATCATCAAGATCAAGCGAAGCCTGACGCGCATTCATCATTTGCTGGCGCGTGACCTGCCGAATATTGGCTGCGTTAGCCTTTGCATTATTCTCATCAAGATCGAATTCGTCGACGGGCGCGGGTGGGAGCGACGGCGCTATATCCACATATCGTTCCATACCGGGTTCGAGCCGTAAATCGCCATTGGCCCCATCATCTGCGGATTTTTTCTTAGAGCTTTTTTTAGCTGCTTTCTTTTTGCGGCTTTTGTTGGTGTCCGCATTTTCAACCGTACAATCCACAATCGGTGCGGCAATCGGACACAGCTTGCTCCAGTCATCCGTCTGCATTTGGTCATTCTTTGATTTCTCGGTCGGTGCGGGCAACACGCGCGCCTGCAATCTTTCGTCCTGATAATAGCGTGCCTTTTTTGCTCGCACAGGATGGGTGCCAGCAACCATGATGATCTCGTCATCGGGCGGAAGCTGCATTATCTCGCCCGGTGTGAGAAGCGCGCGCGCCGATTCCGAACGCGATACCATCAGATGACCCAGCCAGGGACTTAGGCGGTGGCCTGCATAGTTTTTCATCGCGCGCATTTCAGTGGCGGTGCCAAGCGCGTCAGATACCCGCTTGGCGGTGCGCTCGTCATTGGTCGCGAAGCTTACCCGGACATGGCAATTATCGAGGATCGAATTATTTTGACCATAAGCCTTTTCGATCTGATTGAGTGATTGAGCGATCAGAAACGCCTTAATTCCATAGCCCGCCATGAATGCGAGCGCGCTTTCAAAAAAGTCGAGACGGCCCAATGCGGGGAATTCATCGAGCATTAGAAGAAGCCGCTGCTGCTTTTGCGCCTGCAAATCCTCGGTCAGCCTGCGTCCGATCTGGTTAAGCACGAGCCGGATGAGCGGCTTAGTCCGGCTAATGTCCGAAGGCGGAACGACCAGATAGAGTGTGACGGGCTGCTTGCCGTCAACTAGGTCTGCAATGCGCCAGTCACAGCGCCGTGTCATCTCGGCAACCACAGGGTCACGGTATAGTCCAAGGAATGACATAGCAGTGGAAAGCACGCCTGAGCGTTCGTTGGCGGATTTGTTGAGCAGTTCGCGCGCGGCGGATGCAACCACGGGATGGACGCCGGTTTCTCCCAGATGCGGCGTTGTCATCATCGCATTGAGCGTCGTTTCAACCGGCTGTTTTGGATCGGAAAGGAAGGCTGCGACACCTGCGAGCGTTTTATCCTCTCCGGCATAAAGGATATGCAGGATCGCTCCGACGAGAAGCGCATGACTGGTTTTCTCCCAATGATTGCGTTTTTCGAGGCTACCTTCGGGATCAACCAAAACATCGGCGACATTTTGCACATCGCGCACCTCCCATTCGCCTTTGCGGATTTCAAGGAGCGGATTGAAGGCAGCCGATGCCGCATTGGTCGGATCAAACAGTAATACGCGGCCAAATCCGCTGCGAAAACCTGCGGTCAATTCCCAATTTTCACCTTTGATGTCGTGGACTATGCAGCTGCCTGGCCATGTTAGCAAGGTTGGCACGACAAGTCCTACGCCCTTGCCCGAACGGGTGGGCGCATAGCAAAGCACATGCTCGGGTCCAGCGTGACGGAGATATTGGTTGCCGAACTTCCCAAGCAAGACACCATTGTCACCTAGCAATCCGGCAGACCTCACTTCACGACTATTAGCCCAGCGCGCCGACCCGTAAGTTTGAGCATTTTTGATTTCGCGCGCGCGCATGACGGACATTGTAATAGCGACCACGATGGCAATCATCGCGCCCGAAACCGCAATGTATGCTCCGCGTTCGAAGATATGCGGTGCATAAGCATCAAAGGAGAACCACCACCAAAAGAAAGAAGGCGGTGAATAGATGGGCCAGTCGCCAATCATGAACCAAGGTGCCCCGAGTTCGGATTGATAACCAAGCGCGGATGCCGTCCATTGGGTAGCTGACCATATGCCGATCAAGATGATGACGAATACCGCCAGCACCTGACCCCATAATATCCGCGTCACCTGCATTTCTGGTCTCCGAAAACGGTGAGTTCAATGCGCAACCGGAGGGATTTCAAGCCAATTTGTGTTCGAAGTAGCTCTAGCGAAAGAATACAGGCTTTGGCGTAAGTGACCTATGAGGGCTTCGCTAAGCATAGTTGTTTGTGTGGGCATGCGCGGCTCAATGTCGATCTTTCAGCAGAGGTTTGCATTGGGTCGAAACAAGTCATTTCAACTCCAAGAAATTCGGAAAATTGCGCCTGACTTTTGACTGACTTTTGTGTAGTAATTCGTTAAATCAGGGGAGAACTATTATGCCAAAAATAGTGTTTGGGGATAAAGCTGAGACAATTTTGCATTCACAACCCAAAACCAGTTCACGAAAGCTGAATCATGTCTTGATGGGAACTTATCTCGTCGTCGAAGAAGAACGCGGAGACTGGTACCGGGTTGTTACTAAATCCGAAGGCAAAGGCGGTTGGGTTAAAAAGGATGATGTGCGAGACAATCCAGGCCTGAAGATATTTTATGTTGATGTTGGTCAAGGCGACGGTGCAATTATCGAGAGTCCTGAGGGACTTATTCTCATCGACGGAGGCCCAACATCGAAATACCACAACTTTATGAAATGGCGTTATAAGCAGTTGATTGCTGAAAACGGTCCGATCAAAATAAAAGCTATGATTGTAAGCCATCCTGATCAGGATCACTATCAGGGCTTTATTTCCGTCCTCAACGATCCCAATTTCGAAGTAGAATCGATTTATCATAATGGAATCAAGCGCTATTCCTCAAACAACCTACCGGCTAGATTGCATTTCGATCTCGGAGAAGTATCCACGAAAGCCATAAACGGACAAAAAGAAACCGTTCTGACCGAAACATTCAATTCTCTCGAAGATGTTCGCGCGATGATCTCGTCAGGAGAATTGCTAACTGCAGGTGGCGGAGAAACGATTTTTCATAAGTTCTGGGATGCAGCTGTTAAGGCACATAATGCGGGCCGCGTTGGGAAGTCGAAACGTATAACAGTCAGAGACAAAACACTTCCGGGGTTTGGTACAAAAGAGGTCGACAAATTATTTATCGAGGTGCTCGGGCCAGTCCCAACCAAGCCGACTGGGCCAATCCATTATGTTGCGTTTCCGGATGCCGATGACATCGTATTACAACGGGAAGACCCTAATAAAATCCCCGAAGCCAGTTCCTCGCATACACGTAATGGCCATTCCGTTGTATTGAAACTTCACTTCGGCAAACATCAATTTCTGTTCGGTGGTGATCTAAATATTCCAGCACAGCTCCATTTGCTAAACTACTATGATGGCGAGAATCCTTTTCGATGTGACGTCGCTAAAGCCTGTCATCATGGCTCTTCTGATTTTCACATCGACTTTCTTAAGAAAGTAAAGCCCAAGGCAAATGTCATTTCATCGGGAGACAACAAATCGTTCGACCATCCTGTGGCTGATGCTGTTGGCGCTCTTTGTCGACATACATCAGGCGACTATCCGCTTTTTTTCTCAACCGAACTGGCCAGAGCGGTTTCCAGTAAAGGAACCCATTTCGGGCTTATTAACGCCAGATCCAATGGCAGTGTTTTGGCAATGGCGCAGATGAAAGAACAACGGTCTAGGGCTGACATCTGGGACAGCTTTACAGTGCCGTGGAAAGGAAAGTTCCACGATATTCTAAACGGCAAGCACGATACAAACCGACTTCGATAAAAATTTTTCAAAACTCCATTCCAAACATTTCTCATTCGGAAAGCTTGTGGTTTTTGTATGGGTTGCAAGCTTCGTGATTTACCGCCCCAAGTCACGCCCTCGTCCCAACGACCAATCAACACCGCCGTCGCCGCGCATGACACCGGAGATATGCTGACCCAATTGTTTGTCGAGCGATGGCGTCCAAGGAACAAGCGAGAAGCCCAGACCATTGTCGATCATCGCAAATCGCCCCGAAGCCAATGTGAGCCGCTGGCGAACGGTGCCTGAAACATATTCACCGGGCGTGGACGGTGTATAAGGCAATCCCATTTCCTTCGAAAACTGCTGGGCCGCAGTATCAAGCTCGCGAGCCGTGAGCGCATCTAATAAGCCGCGCGCAAAAATGATCCGCTGACCTTGCCGCCGCGCCAGACCTTCGTCGACCAGATATTCGGCGCGATCTTCCATCGCTTTGCTAACCTCGGTCCCGAACCCACCACCTAAATCACTAGGACGGGTATCAAGATTGCAGCGGTCGAGCCATGTCGCGCCGGGCGCTGTAATCTGGTTTTTTAAATCCATGTCGGAACGAACAGCCAATGCGGTTCGCAATCTACCTTTGCGATCTTTATATTGCCGCAGCTCGACAATTGCGCCGGACATTGCATCACTGGTAGCTTCAATGTCAGTAAACTGGATATGATGTGTTCGCCCGTCGATACCATCGACAATGGCATAGGCACTGCCCGACAGTTCGTCATGTAGACCGCGATCCACAAGTTTTCCAACGATGGTCTGCCCCGGCTCATGCGTTAGCGCATAGAATGATGCGCTACGATCAATGCCGCGCTGGGTCATCACCTCATGCATACGTTTGATAATATCGCCGCGCGAGCCAATTTCCCTCAAAATTTGCTCGGCGTCTCCCGAAACTGTCCATTGGCCGGGCGACACTTCATTCGCTAGGCCTAGATGTTGGAGCTTATGTAACCGACCGACTTTCAGGACATGATTTATATCGGGCTGGATGCCAGTTTCGGGAGCCATGTCGATCAAGCCATCGCGCTCTGACGAACGAACCAAGATGCGGTCAATATCGGTCCAGCGTTCCGCATTGACCTGTTTTTCGAGGCCGCGACGAATATCGATTTCTGTTCGGGGCCCGAGTTCGCGGGTAATGAGATGCGAAGCGCGGTCTCGCATTCCGCTTTTGATGTAATCACGCGATATAACCAGATCATGTCCATCATCACCAACACCGCGCACAATGATATGGATGTGGGGATGCTCGGTGTTCCAATGATCAACCGCTGTCCAATCAAGACGGGTTCCCAAATCCTTTTCCATTTGGCCCATAAGTTCGCCGGTGAATGATTTTAGGTCGACCATCTCCAAAGCGTCTTCGGGTGCGACAGTGAAACGGAAATGATGACGATCACCCTCGCAGCGTTCGGCGAAAAGGTTAGCGTCAACTTCGCGTTCTTCGGGGCCAAATAGCTTTCCATTTTCGCCATCGCGGGTCACACCGTCACGCTGGAGATATTTGAGATGAGTGGATGGCGATGACCGTGCTGAATGCCGGACAACCCGCGCTTTGACTATCACGACGCGGGAATTGCTCTGCAAGCGATGGCCCGCAATCACACTGGCAGCACGCCCTCGCCCGAAAGTAGATGATCGCGGAGAATAGATACGCCCGCGCTTTGAGATAAAGCCGCCAGCGCGCTTCGTAGCCGCAATTGCCTGGAATATGGCAGGCTTGGTCCGCTCGCTGCCACGTGAACGGATGCGGCCAAGTCTGATCCGAAGATCATCGCCCTCTTTCACAGAATTTGGCAGCGCGAGGTGCAAGAAACTGGCCTTTCCTCTGGGTTTGGGAGAGTCACGCACCTCTCGCTATTTTCCCGCACTTCGCGCGGTCCCTTACTAACTCCTTGTGAAACAAGGAAACGACCGCAGGATGATGGCTGCGCACATCGTCCCCTTTTATCTTGCCCTCCTAAATTCTTCCACCTGACCAAATTCGCTACCCACCCCAAAACAGCGAAAACGCCCGCCATAACCCGCAAAGATGCGATTTCGTGCATTAGCGGGGAGTTCGAGCCGAAATATCGGCAAACAGGCCATGGCTGACAGGCTTTTCCTGCACTTCAGATTCGGAGTTATTGAAGGCAGCGGGTGAGAGACTTGATGGTGACAATTCCCTATCTTTCTGCCAATCCCGAGACGCGAAAAGCTCGCTTTGAGTCCAGTGAACAGCAATGGGTTTTACAGCCCGAAACGTAATTGACTTAACATTGACTGCAAGTTGGTTGGTCGTTCCACCCGCAATCATTGGCATAATTGTTGCGACGTAACGGCGGGTTTCCAAGGGCAAAACGCGGCCTTTCCGGACGTAATCGAGATAACGTCCCGGCCCTGCATTGTAAGCTGCGAGAAATCCCGGCGCGCCAAATTGATCGTACATTTCGCGCAAATAGGCTGTGCCTGCGTGGATATTATCACGCGGATCATAGGCATTTTTGCCAAGCCGGTAACGCGCCTGCAGGCCCCGCCAAGTTGCGGGCATGATCTGCATCAATCCCATCGCGCCAGCAGGTGATAACGCTGATACACGCCCCCGGCTTTCGGTGTGCATGACAGCATATATCCAGTGCTCTGGTATACCAAAACGCTGCGATGCCTCGGTCACATGATCTGCGATGGATATACTGCTAGTTGACGCTGGCGATGCGGTTTTTTGCGCAAAAGCAATGTCACCGCCAAGGGCTGGAACAGCCAAGGCGAATGCGAAAACTAACCTGCAAATGCGCTGCAAGGTGGTTGGCTCAGACATGATTAGCTCGCTTCGCTTCGTTTGGCAGCGCGGTTCCAAAGCAGGATATGCGAAGCTTCAACATCATTGTTCTGGAACAGATTGGCGCGCAGGGGCTGCGTAAATGTCGGATCGTCAATCTGCACCGCAACATAGGCTCCAGCTTTTTCGCCGGTGCGCTTCCAGCCCGCTCCTATCTCCGGGCCTTGGTCGTCAGAACCTAAATGGATGCGATAGTCAGGCGCATTTTCGCTGTCATTATGCTCGGCAGGGGTGATGCAGATTTCCGCGTCGATACCTAGGCAGAAGAGGCGTCCGCAAAAGCCTTCGGCATTTGCATGAAAGATACCGATTTGTGACATATTCATTCTCCTTTTTGGGTTTGGGTAATTGCTACGGGGGAATCAGAACCGTGCCAGATGTAACGGCCATCGCCCGCATCATCGGTCCAGATGGGAGCGGCGCGGCCAACGATGTCAGCCTTGTCGAATGGACCGAAATATCGCCCATCAAGACTGTCTGGAACGGCCGTATTCATGAGGAATATCTGTTGCGAAGCCAGCGTCAGACATCTTTGCCAATACGGCAAGGGACGGTCCTTGCTGTCGAGTTTTCGGGCTTGTCCGACTACGCGCATATCAACGGTGATTGTGTTTCCGATCCGACAGACGGATTGACCAGGAAGTGCCGCGACATGCTTGATTAAGGGCACGCCGGCGGGCACATATCCGCCGTCCGCCAGAAACTCTTCGATCTCCGGTGGCGGCGTCGCGGCGAGCAAATCTCCAACGCGAAACTGATCCACCTCGTGCACGGCATAAAGCCCCACCGGTACGCTCGCGCTCGCATTCCAGATCAGGCGGCGCGGCATTGCGATGGTTGCCGTGATGGCAATTGTTCCAATCGCCAAGGCTGCTGTGACAAAGATTGTGCGCCGTTTCATGACAGCAAAGCCCTGCGACCCAGATAGGCTTTGTGGCGGGCCAGCGAATAGCTTCGCGGCACCTGCCCTGCGCTCAAACGGCTATGAACATGGCGCCAGTAATCGGGTGCAGCATCGGCAGCATTGATGTCCAATGCTTCAATCGTATTGATCAATTGCAGCACTTGGCTGACCTTTGGCCAGCCTGATAGCTGGAGCAAAATTTCTCCACCGGGATGAATATGGGTCAATGTCGAATAGGCTTCACCGCTGCGCACGGCGCGAACAATTACAATCGAGCTGTAAATCGTTCCATAGTCATTGGATTGCCAACGGATGAAGGCAAAAACACTGCCCGGCGCAAATGACATGACACGCCGTTTACGGTCCAATATCCGGTCACTGACAGCGTTACCGAATCGTATCCAGTTTTCCTGAACGCCCTTGATCCAGATGCAATCGACATCGGTCAGGTTTTTGGGAACATTTGGCAGCGCGGACTGCGCCGACAATGCTGCATTGAAAGCTTTGAGAGTCATGCCCGGTCTCCCTGCAAATCAGCAAGGCGCGCACGTGAAAAGGCAACGGGCCCAAAAGTTATCCGCAGCACGCCTTGCGTTAGCAAGAATCTGAAAGATTCTATGTTAGCATAGTTAAAGGGCTGAATTTGGTAGCTACTACAGTAGCTTACACACTGTTTCGGTTCCTGA